>NZ_JASATH010000001.1:0-154908 GCF_038440215.1 Inquilinus sp. OTU3971
CTCGCCGGTCCAAGACGGCTCCGCATTTGGCCGCCTCGACTTCGCGCCGCAAATTGAGGCGGTGAAGTGGGTTGTTACGAGGTCGATATCCTTGTGCACCGAGTGCAACTGCCGTCGCGCGGAGCTATCGAGACAGTGAATGTGGCTCAAAAGGCCCGCTTGGCGAGGTTCCTTCATCGCGGACCACGTCAAAGGCCTGCCGTTTTGAGCTTGGCAAGCGCAGAGAGCCCCGCCAAGCTCAACGACATCACTTCGGCTGTAGGCTAGGCAAATTCGGTAGCCTGTTCTGTTTCGACGGATCGAATGCGATGTTCATCTCGGACGCCACATCGGCGATAATCTGATCGATCTTGACGTCCCTCTCGTTGTTGCCCGGCCACTGCTGCAATAGATAATCGACCTCCGATGTGCGGCTTTCGGGAGGTACCTGATTGATATAACTCGAGACAATCTGGTGAAGTGCCGCCTTCCCAAGGAGGGGGGCTGTGTCCCGGAGTTGCGATTCGAATTGCGCCAGGCTGTGCGTGATAAAGTCCCGGCGGTGGGAAGCCGGCACTGCGAAAAGCCAAGCCTCGACAGCCGGTTTTATCTTCGTGCGGAACTCGTCGGCGGTTGTCGCCCCGCCCGCTATGGCATCACGAAAGGATCTGGAGATTCGCTGATATGGGAGCGCAGATCTGAAATCTTCTTCATGGCCGGGTTCACGACGGACGAGCCCGGGATCCTGACGGATGGGGTCAAAAGGTATGTCCTTTTCCATAGCGACCTGTGCGATGGTCGCGTCAATTGCTGCGTCTTTGGGATCGGGGCGTCCACTCTTCCGTGACGAAAATGTCTGCGAATAATCGTCTTGCAGCAGCTTGTTGACCGCACCGGACCGCTCATCCGCCGGGGTCAGCTCCAGAAAAGTGGAAATCACTTCTCGATGAACCGCTTCCGTTCCTATGGAGTAAAGCTCCGGTTCATTGTCCAGATCTAGTGTTCCTATACCAATCCTGCCGACGTCGGATTCATACTCCTGACGAAGCATGGACATTACGGCGTCGTAGAGATCGTCTGGCTTTGCTTGCTTGATACGGTCAAAGTACGCACTGATGTAGGGGCGCAGATAGTCGGAGCGAGCCTGAGTGGACTCCACTGAGCTTGGGGGGGCGTCTGTGTATCCAAGCAAGGAAACTCTTTGGTTGAGTAAAGTCAGTAGGCTTGCGGCCGTCTCCACAGGCATGTAGGGGGCGTTGTCGGACCCAGCCCTGTCAAGGCCGAGGTCGCTTGGCGACGGCGGAACGTCGGCATCAGCTCTCGCCGCGGCGGCGGCCGCTTGCCAGTGCGTTTCGGTGCTGCTCTCCGGAGCGTCGAGGGCGTCGTAACGAGCGATCGCCCCAAGTGTACGTGTGCGCTCGATCATGGATTCGGGGCCTCCTTGAAGATCGACGGAGAAGGCGTAACGACTCGTCGAAGTCATCCTGACCGGATGGAAGCTTACCGCCGTCTCGCTCCGAAGAGTATGCCCGCCGTCGAGGCGGAAATCGTGCTGCGTCCCCAAAAGGCGAAAACAACAATCGCGTCCGCTTGATCAGCTTCTACGTGATGTTGATTGTTCTTTGACAATGAAATTCATCGATGGCCGATATTGATAAACTGAGATCTTGCGGTTGAGACGCCTTCGGGTTAGGAAGTGGGGCGCTCCCATCCAGGCCTTGAGGTTGCCGAAGGTTTGCTCCGCCGTCTGCCCGCGGACGCGCATGGCACCCGGCGTCCGGTCCAGCCGCTGCTGCATGGCATCGATGACGGCCTCATGCTCCCAGCTTTAGAGGCGGCGCTCCTGGCCGATTGTGCATCGCGGCTTGATCGGACAGGTGGAGCGGGTGCTGGCCCAATACCCGCGCCAGGTCAGCCCGTTCTCGACATTGTCGAGCCGCCGGGTCAGCCGCTCCCCGGCCGGGCGGCGATAGGCGTCCTCCACGGGGATATAGACGAAGTCCTGCTTGCCGAACCGCCCTTCGGCCTTGGCGCCTGAGGTGAGCGGCTTGGGCACGAGCGGCGTCATGCCGGCCTGGTCGCAGGCCAGGATTTCCTTGTACTTGAAGGTGTCGCGATCGACAATGACGGTCAGCGCTTTGTGCCCTGTCGCCTTTCGCGCCCGACCCGCCATCTTCGAGAGCTGGGTGCGGTCGTTGCCGATATTGGTCACCTCATGGGCCACGATCAGGTGGGGCTTGGCATCGACCGCGACCTGCTGTTGATGCCGGAGTGATCCTCCCCGGAAGTGCCGATTGAATCTTCCCCAGCGGCGCTTGAGGCTCGATCACCGATGATCGTCCCCGAACGATGGAGGGACGGTTCGGTGGTCCGACTTTGTTGAACTCGTGATGCTTTTGGACTCGCGACGATGAACGACATCGAGATGCAATCCCGTTTGGCCGAGAAACCTTCACCTGTTCGACGCTTGAGGATCAGCGCTGCGCCGACCCCTGGCCGCGCTCTTCGATGCACCCGCTCACATGCTCAGCGGTGGCTCGATCGACGATATTGAAAATGGGCTCGCCGGGTGAAGGCGATGCGGCTCTGCGTGATCGGTTCATCTTGAACCATGTCGCGTCGCGCGAGCCTTCTTCGCTATCCCCGCATATCGAGGAGCGCATCTACAACGGCTTTCCGGGGCCGAATGACGACATGCGCATGGCGCCCTTCCATAAAGCCTCCCGGTCGGATCGCTTCGCCAATGTGCAGTGCTTCGAAGATGAGCTGCGGTGGTTCGGGCTTCGCCTCCTTTACGTTGAAGCACGCGCAGTTCTTCCCGAGTCGGCGCGGCAGGAGATCGAGGACCGGTTGGCAAGTCAACTCACAGGCGACGGCACGGGCTGCCTTACCTACGAGCAGGCCTTGGCCGAGACGGATAAATGGCTGGCGGAGGCGATCGACGCGGATGGTTTGCTCGCTTGGTACCGCCTTTATCTTCACGAGCGGAGCGCGCGAGCAGCCGCGTTCCGGGCTCGGCGGGCCGCCTGAGCTTGACGGAGTTGACTTTCGCGCACCTGAGATGCGCGATTGTCCTTGACAGGCGAGCCGATTCTTGGGACTTTCACGCATCTGAGATGCGAGATCGTCCGTGTCCATAGTTCTGGTTGGAGAAACGGTTGATCGACGGCGCGCCCACGCCCAAGCGGCGACCGGAGAGCTGATCCAGCTTGTCCGCGGCGTCTATGTCACAGCAGACTCGGACGTTGATGCGGTCGTCTTGGCGCACGCCGTTCGGATCGCACACTACCTCTATCCGAACGCTTACCTGTCATCTGCTTCGGCCGCGCTGCTCGGGCCGACGCCCGACGGCCGCCTGTTCATCAGTGGTCGACGCAATCAACGAACGCGGCTTCGCAACCTCGAAATCATTCAGAACGAGGCGCCGCCGCATCCCTCGACTGCGCCTGCGATCGTGGGGGACGACCAGGGCGAGTTCCGAATCGAAGTGTCATCGCCGCGTCAGCGCTTCCTTGAAGCCTTCCGTCTGCGCAGCGAGCACGCGAGCGCGATCACCGACCCATTACGCGCCGAGATGGCCGTGCGACTGATCGAGGAATATGGGTCATCGCAGGCTACGGCCGACGCGCTCTGGGTGCTGGCGCGCGAGAACGGCTGGTATCGAGAAGGCGAAGCCGCCGAACGCTATTTGATAGCCCGCCCGGTCGCCGGCAAGCCGCCCGTCAACAGGGCCGCGCTTGACCGCATTGTCGCCTGGCACAGCAAGCCGCTCGGTCGCCTCACTCACGACGGCTTTGAGTGGCGCTGGAAGTCCGCCTCCCATGTCGGCCCTCCACTCATTCGTCAGACCACGCCGGGCAAGCTTCCCGCGTTTGTGGAGTCGCTCCTGCCCGAGGGCTGGCTCGCCCAGGTTCTCCACGATCGCGACGATCGGGAGGCGCTTCGCCGCGGCAAGCGGTTCATGTCCAATATCGCCGTCGTTGAAAGCCAGGATGAGCTCGACGTCTTGCCGGCCGACGTGCTCCAAGCGCCGCTTGAAGCATTCGCTGAACAGGGAAGGTTCACCGGCCGCTATGCTGGCCCCTCAAGAGGCGACCTGGAGCAGACCTTCGAGGAAAACCTGGCGCAACTCTTCGATCGCGCGGACACGCCGCGACTCTCAGGCGTCCAGATCAAGGCGCCGATGTGCCTCACCAATGAGGGCACGCTGCTCCCGGCGATAGAAGAGCCATTCACTCACATCCTGAAGCCGGCCGGGACCGCCGGGTTCGAGGCATTGCCGGTCGTCGAATGGTTCTGTCTGGAGCTTGGTCGGGCGGCCCGGTTCACCGTGCCTGACGCGGCGCTCGTTGGCATGCCCGACGGCATGACGCCCGCGCTAGTCGTTGAGCGGTTCGACATCCGGCGCGGGCCGGAAGACCATCGTCGTCTTGCGCTCGAAGACTTCTGCTCGGTCCTCGATCTGCCGGCTTCGGCCAAATACGACGGAACGATCGAACGGATGGCCAGAGGGCTGCGGCCGCTTTCCACTGACCCCGCCGAAGATCTCGATATCTTGTTTCGACGAGCCCTGTTCGCCTGGCTGATTGCCGACGGCGACATGCACCTGAAGAACCTTGCGCTCCTTAAGACCGCTGCACTTGGCGCACGGCGGTTCGAAAGCGTCCGGTTCGCGCCGCTCTATGACTCGGTGACCACACGCGTTTTTCCTGGTCTCGCCGGGGATCGGATGGCGTTGAAGCTGAATGGGAAGGACGACCGTCTCACGCCGGGAGATTTCCTGACGCTCGCCCGTACAATCGAACTGCCGCTTGCTCGCGCAGAGGAGGCGATGACCAGTGTTGCGGCGGCCATGCGCGAGGCCGTGACAGTGCTTTCGCTTCCGGGCTTCGCGCGCGATCGCGAGAACACCCGATTGGTTGAAGAGCGCGTGAAGGCCATCGTCGTTGAGCGAAGCGACGCGTTCACATGAACTCTGGATCGATCAAGATCCATGTGGGGGGCGGATCTCGGCGGGTTCGAGTTTCTGTCCGTGGGGGCGCCGACGAGGTTAGCTTCTGGCAATCCGGCGGTCGGTCGCAGTTTCGGGCCCTGCAGCCAGGAGAGCTGTTCTTTTTCAAGCTCGATAGCCCATGCCACTTCGGCGGCGGCGGTCTCTTCGGCCATGCGTCGATCGTGCCGATTTCACCTAGGGCGAAGCGGTCAGCCGCTCGCGGCTCATGAGGTGTCGGATCAGGGGCGTCGCGATGAATGTGCTGGCAAGCGCCATGATCACGAGCATCGTGAACATCTGCCTGGGCAGAACGCCGAGGTCGTATCCGATGTTGAGCGCGATCAACTCCATGAGTGCGCGTGTGTTCATGGCGACGCCGATCGCCGCGGCTTCGCGCGGACGCTCGCCGACGGCCCTGCTGGCGAGATACGCGCCGCCGAACTTTCCGGCAAATGCCACGAGGCACACCAACGCGCAGGTTCCCCATGCGGCGGGAGAGCTCAATGATCCGATGTCGGTCCTGAGGCCGGTATAGGTGAAGAAGAGAGGCAGGAAGAAGGCATTCACCAGGACTCCGGCCCGCTCATGCCACTGTGAGACGAATGAGCGCTCCTCATGGAGAGCGACGCCGATCAGAAAGGCGCCGATGATCGCGAAGACGCCGAGATTGCTGGTGATCGACGCCGATGCGAGAAGGACGATCAGCAGGATCGCCATGGATGACATCGACGACGCGGACGGCCGGCTCGCTTCATGCCGCAGATAGCGGCGAAGCAAGGGGCGGACGACATGGAATACAAGTCCGAGGAAGGCCACCAGGCCCGCGATCTTCAGGGCGAACGTCGTGGCGTCGAAACGCGCCGCGACTGTCGTCGAGACCACGCCGAGGAGAATCCAGCCGCAGATATCGTCGATTGCGGCGGCGCCGATGGTCATCGCCGCGGTACGGGTGTGGGACAAGCCCAGCTCCATGAAGATGCGTCCAAGGATCGGGATTGCCGTGATGGACATGGCGGTGGCGAAGAAGAGCCGAAAGGCCGCCAGATCCGGGCGCGGCGGCGTCATCTGGCCCCAGAACCAAGGCGCTGTCAGGAACCCGAGGCCAAAGGGCACCAGGATCCCGGAAAGGCTGATGGCGAGGATCGCACGGCGCTCGGTCCCGAGCTGGGTGCGGAACTGGAACTCCAGTCCGATCTGGAACATCAGGAGGATGAGGCCGATCTGGGCGAAGCCGACGAAGATCGTCGATGTCTCCGGGACGAACAAACGACCCGAGACGTCGGGAAACAGTGCTCCGAGGACACTGGGGCCGAGAGCGAGGCCCGCCAGAATCTCGCCGGCCACGGCCGTTTGTCCGAGAAAGCGCCGGCCGATCCAGCCGACGATCCGCGTTACGATCAGAATGGCGATCAGCTGATAAAGCAACGCCAGCGTCAGGTGCTCCGCCGACATTCCAACCGCGGATTGGACTGGATCGGCAGTCCGGGCAACGGCTTCCAAGGCGTCGCTCCCACTATTCCAGGTCTGTCGTCTCAGTCGAGCCCCTGGCCATTGGCTTGGCGCCGAGCATCAGGACAAGGTTCACAATCGCGGCGATGGATTGCAGATTGGCTGCGGTGATCTGCTCGGCGGGAACGACAACGCCGAATTGTCGAGTGACGAAGGCCAAGAGCTTGATCACGGCCAGCGAGTTCAGGATCTTCAATCCGAGAAGCGGTGTCTGGACGTCCAGTTCCGACAGATCGCCGTCCAAATGCTCCCGAGCGATGTGCTCGAGCAGGACTCGCTCAATCTCGGCGCGCATCACGGTGTCAATCTCCAGGCGATCACGGCTGTTGCATGCTCTCGTTGGCGGATCGGCGGAGAGCCTCGATATCTCGCTTGCCGTTCCGGTTCCGCGGGATCGCGATGACGAACAGAAAGCGGTCGGGGATCATGTAGGAAGGGAGGAGGCTGGCGCAGTGGCGCCTCAGCGCCAACCCGCCCGGGCGGGGATCGCGCGTCACGACGAATGCGGTCACGAATGCCCTATCGGATGTTTTGACGACGACGACGGCGCCCTCGACAACCTGGTCGTGCCGAAGGAGAACGGCCTCGATCTCCCCCGGCTCGATGCGATAGCCCCGTATCTTGGCCTGAGCGTCGCGGCGCCCGACATACTCGTACTGTTCGGATGCCAGCCGGCGCACGAGGTCGCCTGTGGCGTAGGGGCGGTTCAATTGCGGCTCGCCTCCCCAATAGCCGGACATCACCGTGGGGCCGGCGACCATGAGCTCGCCGACCCCGCCGATGCGCGTCTCTCGCCCCCTCTCGTCGACGGCCCAAATCCGATTGCCGGCCGCAGCGCTGCCGATCGGCACCGGACGGTGGCGTCGTTCATCCACCGCAAGGATTTCATAGGCCGCGCAGACGTTGGTCTCCGTCGGGCCGTAGAGGTTCCAAAGCCGAAGCGTCGGAAACCGTGCTCTCAATGCGCGGACGTAACGGATGGGGAAAGGCTCGCCGGCAAAGAGAAGCGCCCGCAGCGCGGGGGTGCCCGCGTCGAGAAGGCCGCCGGAATCGATCATGAGCTGCAAGGCGAAGGGCACCGAATACCAGATCGTGATCCGCTGCTCGACGATCAGCCGGACCAGGGATTGCGGGCTGTACCCCAGCATCTCCTGGACCATGACGACACAGGCGCCGCAGGACCAGGCCGCGTAGAAGTCGAGGACCGAGAGATCGAAATGCAACGGCGCATGATTGGCGAAGCGATCGTCGCTGGTCGCCGCGAGGATGCCGGCGGCCCAGTCCACGAATGCCATGGCGGCACGATGGCTGATGCACACCCCTTTCGGCCTGCCTGTCGACCCCGAGGTGAAGAGGATGTAGGCCAGTGCCTCGACCTCCACGATGACACGAGGAAGGGGCCGCGTCGCGCCACCATCGCGAAACGGGTCCATCCCTTCTGCCAGGAGACGCACGCACCCGTCCGGCAATTCCGCCGAGGCGAACTCGCCCGCCAGCGACGCGGGCCCGATCACTGCGCGGCTCCCGCAGCTTCCGGCGATCGACGCGACCCGCGAGATCGGATTGAGCGGATCGCACGGCACGTAGACGGCGCCGAGGCGCAAGATGCCCTGCTGCAAGGCCACCGCGATGCGCGACTTCGGCAGCCAGACGACCACCCGGTCGCCTGCCGCCACGCCGCGGTCGCGCAGCGCCAGCGCGGCACGATCGGCCGCGCGATCCAGCTCGTCGAACGTGGCGGTCCCGTCAGGGGCCACCAAGGCCTCTCTCCGAGGACGCCGCAGGGCGGCGCTTCGCAGGATGTCCGCGACACTCACAGCCCGAGATGCCGCGCGATGATCTCGCGCTGAATGTCGCTCGTGCCGGAAACGGTCACCGACGGCAAGGCGTCGAAGAGGCCGAGAGCGATGCCCGCATCATTCACGAAGCTGTTGCCGCCATGAAGCCGCATCGCATCGAGGCCGGACTGGAGGGCCGCTTCGCTGACCGCGATCTTGGCGAGCGACACGGGAATCGTCGCATCGGCACCCTGATCGAGCAGCCAGCAGGCTCGATACAGCAACCACCGTGCGGCCTCCAGGCGCAGCTTCATGTCGACGAGCCGATGGGACACCGCCTGATTGCGGCCGAGCGGACGACCGAACTGCCGCCGGTCACGGGCGTGGGTGAGCGCGCTTTCGAGGTCGCGCTCCATCGCACCGATATAGAGCGCGAAGAGGCAGGCTCGCTCCCAAAGGACCGCGGATTGGAAGATCGCGGCTCCGGCGCCTTCCGCGCCGAGCCGGTTCTCTTCGGGAATGCGGCAGTCGGTCAGGAAGATCGGCCCGACAGGCGCTCCTGCCAGTGCGGTCTTCTCATACGGCGCGCCGCGTGTGAACCCGGGCGTCTCGCGCTCGACGAGGAATGCTGAGATGCCGAGGTGACCGTGCGACGGATTCGTCGAGGCATAGACCACGACCGCGTCGGCCACGGGCCCGTTGGTCACATGGGTTTTGCAGCCGTTGAGGCGATATCCACCGTCCACGCGATCCGCAACGGTCTTCAATGCGTAGATGTCGGAGCCGGCGTCCGCCTCGGTGATTGCGCCGGCCCCGACCCACGCCCCCGAGCCGAGCCGCGGAAGGACGCGGCGGCGAACAGCTTCGGGTGCGTGAGTTGCAATCGTCATGGACGCCATGAAGAGATGGGCGCAGGCCGAAAAGACCAGGCCGGGATCCGCCGCCTTCCCGAAGGCCTCGATGACCCGGGCCGTCGTCAGTGCGTCGAGCCCCATCCCGAAACGGCCTGCCGGCACCGACAGCCTGAGCAACCCGAATTGGCCCAGTCGCCACCAGGTCTGCTGATCCCATTCGATCGGCAGCGGGGGGAGCGCCTGTGCGAAACGCAGCGCCGCCTCGTACAACTCGTCCTGTTGGGCGCTCCAGGCGAAATCCATGGCAGTGCGTCCGTCTCGGCGGGCCCGTCGTCGGGCCGGCTCTATGGTCTTCCCGTCAGGATCACATCCAGATCCGCTCGATCGAAGCCGCCGCTCAGCAGAATGACGAGCTGCTCGCGGAGAAGGGGGGCGCTGCGCGAGATTCGGAAGATGTGCTGGCGCTCCTTGCTCTTCATGATCCGGTACCAGTTGACGATGATCCGATGCATCTTCTCGATCGGCCTTCGTATCCGCTCCTCGTAGGGCTTGAGGGCCGCTTCCGAGACGTCTCCCCGCTCGAGCCCGTCGGCGAGGGCTTCGGCCGCGTAGTCGGCCCCGCGCATCGCGAGCATCACGCCCGAGGAGAAGATCGGATCGATGAACATCGCGGCATCGCCAATCATGACGAAGCCGTCTCCGACGAAGTTGTCCGACAGGTAGGAAATGGATGGAATCTTCCGAAGCGGCATCCGTGGGCGCGCGGTCTCAATCCAGGGCCGTATCAGATCGTCCCTTGTGATGGCGCGATCGAACAGGATCTGCGGCCCCGCCCGTTGCTCGCGGACATAGTCGGCATCAAGGACGACACCGACGCTGACGATGTCGTTGCGCAAAGGAATGTACCAGATCCACCCGCCCTCAGTGCTGTGGATGTCCGTGACCACCGAGCCGTCTTCGATCGCGCGCCGTCCGGCGCCTTCAAAATGTGTGTAATAGGCGACCTTCATCAACTCGGGATTGGC
Source organism: Inquilinus sp. OTU3971 (assembly GCF_038440215.1). Lineage (NCBI taxonomy): Bacteria > Pseudomonadati > Pseudomonadota > Alphaproteobacteria > Rhodospirillales > Rhodospirillaceae > Inquilinus > Inquilinus sp. OTU3971. The sequence goes on from NZ_JASATH010000001.1 coordinate 10,139, forward strand.
ATAGCGGCGTCCCAATCGGCCGGCCAGGAGGGTGCGACGTCCGCTGGCATCTACGATGGCCCGGGCGGCGAGTTCGTGATCGCTGCCCCCCTCCTTGAAGCGAACCCCCACCGCATAGCCGTCACGGAAGACGACGTCCTCGACCTTGCATCCCTGCCGTATCTCCACGCCCGCCTCGGCTGCCGCTTCGACCAGGAGCTGATCGAAATGGGCACGGTCCACATGGAACGTGAAGGGATTGACGAAGTATTCCGGAAACTCGTCCGTGCGGATCAGGAACTCCTCGATCGCATCCGTGTCCTCGATGCGAAACAGCGCGCCGCGCTTCTCCGGATAGCCGGCCTCTTCGATGCGCTGCCGGATGCCGAGCCTCTCCCACAGCTCCCAGGCTGCTGGAAGCAGGGATTCGCCGATGGCGAAGCGCGGGAAGACCTCCCGCTCCAGGACCGTGACGCGGAGCCCCCTCTGACGCAGTCGGATCGCGCATGTGCAGCCCGCGGGGCCAGCCCCGATGATGACGACATCGGGCGCCGTCATGATCTTTTCTCCATTCACACGTCCGCGCATCTCGGTGCTGGTCCGGAGTGCCGAGGCTATCGAATCGTCGACGGTGGCCTTCACGTGCTCGATTGCAGATGGGTCCCAGCTGTCTTTGGCCCGGCATTCGCCTGGCCATCCGAAGGGTGGAGCCGGTGGAGTACCGTCTGACCAGATGGCTTCCGTCTGGCGAACCGACTTCTACGTGAGCCCAAATGCCATTCGATAGTGAAATTACTAGATAACCGATATCGATGTATCGAAATTGTACATTCGAGCGATCTGGAACCGATCATGGTGTGGAGCTGGAAAGTTGCTGATGCAGAATTATTTGTGATAAATTTGTTGATCCTTCCGGCACCGTCATTCGGCCGGGCGATGTGTTGTCCGATCAGGGATTGTGCGGCGCACAATATTGTCCTTAGAGTTCTCAGATAACGACACCGCACGACAGGGAGGGCACGAGCCGAGGGAAACATCATGCCCAGGACTTTCGACGTTACCAGCGGAGCCGCCGACCCGTCCCGGGATGCCTCGGACGCCGTCGACTCGTCGTTCCTCGATGTCGCGTGGCAGTTGGAGGCGCCGCAGCGCCGGGCCACCACTCCCGGCGTCCGGATGCCGCTGCCCGGCCTGGCGGGTCGCGTGGCGCCGGGCGGCCGGATCGACTACCGCCTCGTCCGGGGCGACACGCTGACAGAGATCAGCAAAGCGGCTCCTCCGTCGTTTCGGCGGACGGTGGGGGAACTGCAGCGCCTCAACGGCATCCGCGATCCGGACCGGATCCACGCAGGCAGTCCCCTCCTGCTGCTGAGCGATCGGAACATGCAGCGCATCCAGTGGCTCGACGGGCTGGAACAGCAGCGGATCGCCGCCCGGAGCCTGGCCCGTGGCCTTGACATGAACCCGGCGGAGAGGGCGGACGCGAATGACAGGTCGACCGGCCAGCGGGCGCTCGATGGGCAGCGCGGCGTGGTCGCGGCGTATCTTGCGGACGGCGTCACGGGAATGGCGCATGACGGTGCCGCCGTCGCCACCACGCTCGTTCAGATGGCGAGTGACCTCAAGCGGCTGGGGCCTCAGACCACGGAGTTCGCACGGATCGTCGACGAGAGCCGTGTGACCCTGGAAAGCAGTCTGGAACGGACCTTCGGGCCGCTGCACACCAGCATTGCCGCGGCCCAGGCGAACCCGGGGACGTGGGATGGGGTCAGGACGGCCGCGGTCGGACTCTTCGATGGCCTGATCGCCGGCAATTCGGACCCGGAGGCCACGATCGACACGGCGCTGGACATGCTGGTCAGCTACGGTCCTGTCGACGGGAGCTACAGCAGGGCCTTGGCCGACGCGTCGTACGAGGTGCTCTACGGGCGCCAGATGGCAGCGATCGACCGGGCATTCCAGGAGGGCGGCGGCAGCAGGGCCCTGCAGCAGGCGGCGCAGGTCGCCGAGACGACGGGCGGCTACCGCATGGCCCTGATCCTCGAGGGCGCGGCGGGGACGATCGACAGGTCGATCGCCCAGATTGGCCAGGAGCGAATGCTCACGGACCGGTCGCCGCTTCTCGCCAGTCTCGCGGCGGTGACGGACAGGGCCGGCGAGGACGCTGCGGTCGGCCGGCCCGTGGTCGAGCGGATCGCGCGCTCGGTCGCCGCTGCCCATCGCGGCGAATGGAGCGACGGCAAGGCCGCCCCGGCCGGGGAGTTGCCGGTCGCCTTCGGCATGCTGGCGCGTGAGGGCCGCGGAGTGGGCTTGGCGCTGGCGGTGACGGGAGTCCTGCAGGAGGAAAAGCGGGACTGGGAGGCGGGCACCCTTCTCGGCCTCACCTTGGGCGGCCTCGAGGACTACCAGGAGATGGTGCGGGGCCGGGTGGACGGCCTGCTCGGCGATATGCCGCTGATGCTGCACGAATGGCCGGGCAACGACGGCGCCGTCGAGTCGCAGATCGTGAGATACCTGTCGCGGGATCCCGGGAGATTGGGCCAGGTCGACGACGCCGGTTACCGCATGACGCTGATCCAGAACGCGCTGGGCGATGCCCTGCCCGCGCTCAAGGGGGGGGCCGGCCACGACCGCCTTGAGGCGGTGCAGAGGTCGATCGCCGGCGAGCCGCGGGTGGATCTCGCGATGCGGATCAGCACCAAGGCGGCCGCAGCCTATGCCAGCCAACTCCGCCAGATGTCGATTTCGGAGCAGGCGCTGGGCGCCCCGGCCAACTGGAACTGGACCGAGCGCACCGCGATCTCTGAGATCCAGGCTTTTGCGAAGGCTCCGGTCTCCCCGACCAGTGCGATTGCTGCCGGTCGTCTGCTCGCCGACCCGGTGGCGCGGGAACAGGTCGGCCGAATGCAGAACATCTGGCTCAACACAGCCAGCCCCGAGCGTCGCGAGAAGGTCCTGTCGTTGCTCAGGTCCTGGGTGTCGCGGCCCGGTGCGCTGCCGGAGGGACTGTCCCCACGCGCGGGCGTCAGTCCTGCCACCCCGCCGGGGGCGGGCCTCGGGATGCTGCAGAGCTTCCTCTATGTCGACCAATCGCTCCGGTATATGCCGCAGGCGTCTCTGGATTCGGTATCAGAGGCGTGGAACGCCGCCTTCGTCTACGGCTATTGGGTGCCGGCCGGCGGTGCGGAAATCCTCAAGACCGCAGGGGGCATCATCCAGCAGGAGATCGCGGCCGGTCGGATCTCGGCCGACAACCGGCTGGCGCGCCTCACGGATTTTGCCGCCGTTGACGGCCGCAAGGGCTGGGCGCGCCTCGCCACCGGCATCGACGTCGTGGGCAACACCATTCTCACGAGCTATGCCGCCTACCTCTGGGGCCAAGGCGATCACGGCCACGCCACGTTCAATACGATCGCGGCTACGGGCGGCTGGGGCGCGATGGCACCGGCGCGGAGCGCCTTGAGGTTCGTCAGGTTCGGCGGCTGGTTCGGGCTCGCCGTCGGCGTGGTCGGCGACGGGATCTGGACCAATGTCGAGCGATCGAAGGCCGCGGCGACACACGAGCCGGTCTCGCGCGACTGGCTGAAGGGAATGGGCGTCCCCGACGAATACGCCGGCATTCTCGCGGATCGGAATGCGGACGGCGAAGGCGTCGGTCCGCTGCTGCCGGTTCTGGCCAAGGAGCTGAGCATGGACGGGGCGACGCTCCTCTCCCGGCTGGTCGGCTCGAACTCGCCCGAGAAGGTCCGGGCGTTCGTCGGCCTCGCCCACCGGGTGCCGCACGAGGATGGCGGCTACCTGATGGCTCGGCCGGACACCCTGGCGATGAAGGTGGAGCAGGGGCTGGTCGGGCCGGAGGCCACGTTCCGGGAGGATACGAAGGCGCTGCTCCGGCGCCTCGAACTCGAGGGGAAGGATCTCGGTCAGGTCCCCCCGGGCCTGCTCGACATGGTTCCGGAGTTGGCCAGCGTGGCCGACCTTGCCCAGTGGATGCGCAACAACCTCAATCTGGCGGGCTGATATGGCGGTGGAGCGCCCGCCCGCCTGGGCGGGCAGGCGCGATCCTGGCCGCGGCGGGAACGCGCTGCAGACCGTTTGGCTCGGTCGATCGACGATCAGCTCCCGATCAAGGGATAGTGGAGCGATGGTTCCCTGGAAGTCGTCGAGCCGGCTTGGCCGGTCCGACGCGCCAATCTGTGCGGGCGCGCGTAGGAGGAACAGTCGATATCGATGTTCATAGTATCATGTTTCGATTATTTTCATTGGAAAAAACTCCGGTCCTTGGCCACTCAATGCTGCGTCTGACCTTGCGGGAGCGAGGCAACGTCCGGGATGTTGTCGCGTCGTTTGTGTGTCCGTGATCGCGGTATTCATGCCCGCCGCAACTTGGGAGAAGGCTATGGCGCTGCTGGTCGATGGGAAGGGCGATGTCTATCAGCCCGACGGAGCGAGGCATCTCAAGAAGTTGGAGCTTGATGCAGGGGAACGAGAATTCGTCCAGAGCAAGGTTGCGGCGCTCGCTCAAAGCCGGGGCACGACCCCTGACGCCTTGTTCTCCGAAGGCAACCATGTCGGCCTGCTTGAGGAGGCCCTTGAGGATCCGGCAGCGGGGAAGAGACACGATTCCATGTGGCAAGGCGCGGTCGACATCGGCTACACGCCATCTCAGGCTGCGGATCTCGAGGCGCTGAACCGCCAGGTCGCGGATCCCCACAAGATGCAGGAGTACGACGCCTTCCTCCTGCCGCAGGGCCTGTCACCCGAATTGCTGTCCGGCGCTTCGGCCGACGAGGCCCAGCCGCAATCGCCCACTTCCAAATACTTGACCGCTGCCGAAGCGGGCGAGGGACTTAAGAACACGCTTGCACCCGTCGTCGGCGCAGGAGAGCCCACTCAGGAGCAGGTGGCTGGCCTGATCCGGCCCGATGCCGAGGCGTTTCTGAACGCCGCTCCTTCCGCCGAAGAAAGGAAGATACGGCGGGATGCCCTGCTTCAGGTGGACTACGGTGTTCAATTTAGACAGAGCGACCGGCCCAAGGCCGATCATATCAACGGCGCCGTTAGGTCCGTTCTCTTGGACATTGACTTCGATGCCGTAAAGCGCAGCGGCGGTGATCCAATGACGGTGCTCGAGGAAATATTTGGCACTCTCAATACCAGCTACCCTGACCCGGCTGATCGGGAAAATATTTGGCAAATTGCCAAGACGAGTGGTCTGGCGCGTGGTGTTGACCCGAGTGCAATTGGGTACTTGGAGCGGCACTGAGCCTGTATAGGCGTCGATCAGATTGGCGGGCCATCTAGCATCTGTGCCCGCAATGCCGTGCGGCGCCGGGAAGGGTCGGGGGCGTTGGCCAGGGAGGTTCGGCTTGGTGGTAACGGTGTCAGCAGTTCTCTCCGTGCCGGATCCGACGGGCGATGGCTGCGTTGCAGAGGTCGGTGACCGTTTTTGCATGCTCGGTCTTCCTCGGCGTACAGGCGTCTGATGGTTTGTCTCTCGGTCGATTCCATCTTCGTTCCTGCCTGTATCGTTCCAACCCGGTGCGAGGGTAGCATCGACCGGCTGCCACTCGCCGACCGGAAGTGTCATGGATCGGTTGGATGCGATGACCCTGTTTGTGGCTGCGGTCGATGAGGGAAGCCTCTCGGCTGCGGCACGGCGGTCGGGAGTCCCGCTTGCGACGGTCAGCAGAAAGGTCTCCGACCTCGAGGCGCATCTCAAGACGCGCCTGCTCAACCGGGCGACGCGAGGCCTGTCGCTGACCGACGCCGGTCGCGACTACTATGCCGCATGTAAGCGGATCCTGGATGAGGTTGGCGAGGCCGAGCGGGCCGCCTCGGGTGAGTACAGCGCACCCAAGGGAGATCTCGTCGTGACCGCTCCGGTCGTATTCGGCCGGATCCATATGCTGCCGATCGTCGCGGAGTTCCTGCAGGCCCATCCGGACGTCAATGTCCGCCTTGTCCTCGCAGATCGCGTGATCAATCTTCATGAAGAGCGTGTCGACGTCGCACTGCGCATCAGTGCATTGCCCGACAGCAGCCTGCTGGCCAAGCGGGTCGGGGAGATTCGCCGTGTGATCTGCGCCAGCCCCTCGTATCTCGATGCTCGTGGCGTGCCGCTCGAGCCGCAGGACCTGGCACGTCACGAGTGTATCACCTTCGAGACCCTGGCCGCGCCTGCGACCTGGGTTTTCGGAGACCGTGAGAGGCCACTCTTGGTCCCGGTTCGCTCGCGGCTCGTGACGACCACGGCCGAGCCCGCCGTCGACGCCGCAACGCTCGGGATCGGTATCGCCCGCGTCCTGTCATACCAGGTCGCGGCTGCCGTGCGGAACGGGGCCCTCCGACTCATCCTCGAGGGCTTTGAGCCTCCTCCGGTCCCGGTCAGCCTCGTGTATTCGGGGGGCGGCCGGATACCCCTCAAGCTTCGAGCCTTTCTCGACTTTGCGACGCCGCGTCTCAAGGCGCGGCTCTCCGGCTTCGCTGCGCCGGTCAGCCCTTGAGACGAGCGCCGGATCGCCTGATTGGACGCGACACCGCGCCCGGCATCCCAGGTTCCTCTTCGGCGAAGCCGGCGATGACAGGTACGCGCGCGCCCCAAGCCGATTCCGGCGAGGACGGGCCGCTCCCGATCGCAGAACGTCGGGAACGGCCCGGGATCCTCCCTGCGCCGCCGTCACCGACGGCGGCTATCCTTCATTCCGAGAGCTCTCCGACACCCGCGCCGATGGCCAAAGGGCGCCTGCGCCTTGGCCGCGGAGGCGCCGTCGCTCCGACAATCGCCGATCGGGCGTCGGCCGGCTCCTGCCCCGCAGGCGGGACCGCTGCGGGCCGGCCACCGGGCGCTTCGCGCATCCCGTCCGCCCCCGGGTGGCTGCCAACCCTGCTCACGCAGCCTTGCGGGCGTTGACCACGGGGAAGTCGATCTCGGTCTTGGCGACTTCGTTGATATAGTTGGTCCAGGTGTTGAGCGCGACGTGGAGCACGATCTCGATGATCTCGGCCTCGTCATAGCCGGCAGCCTTCACCGCGGCGACGTCGTGTTCGCCGACATGGCCGCGCTCGGCCGCAATTTTCGCGGCGAAGCGCACGGCCGCATCCGCCTTCGGGTCGCTGGACGTTCCGTTCCGGTTCGCCGCGATCTCGGTGTCATCCAGCTTCGCGAGGTTCCTGCCGAGGTAGGTGTGCGCCGACAGGCAGTAGTCGCAGCCGTTGATCTCGGCGACGGCCAGGGCGATGCGCTCGCGCGTCGCGGGGGATAGCCTGCCCTTCGCCAGCGCGCCGAACAAGCCGAGATAGCCCTCAAGGGCAGGCGTGCTGTTCGACACCAGACGGAACAAGTTCGGCACCACGCCGAGCTGTTCGTTCACCGCCTGGAGGAGCGGCTGCGACGCCGCCGGCGCATCTGCGATCGTGGCGGGCGTGTGGAGGCGGGACATTGGGCTTCCTTTCTCTGGCAAGCACAGGCTTGTGCGTCTCACGGAAGCCAAGCTATCGACTCTGGGTTTCCGCAGTATCCGGCGATCATGGGAATGCACCTTCCATTCTCCGGGAGGGGCGGCTCTTCCGTAGGGCCGGACGTCGTCGTTCGCGTGTCGACGGCCATTCTCCGGTCCAAGGGGGGGGCGAACGGCAGACGTATCGCGCCCGGGGCGGGGATGTCGCCGCGATATGCGTAGCGGCGCGCTCCGGCGGGGGCCGGATGGCGGCTGAGCGCATCGACTGCCCGCGCTGCCGGACGTCGGTTTCGGCCTCCGTTGCGCTCAGGAAGCAGCCGACAGGCCTTCGCGGGCAGGTCTGCGATGCGGGCCAAGTCTCGATGCCGAACCGGCTCTCCATGATGCAGATTCCTGGACTATCGGTCCGGACAAGACCGGATTTCGCGCATCTATGCAAATTGAGAAACAAGAGCATATATTCTCTCGTGGGATTGTGTTTTGAAAAATTGTCATATCGCATTTTCATTGATATTTTATCTGTTTGTTTGTCAAGAATGAATTGAATCCGGTTTACATCAATATTTTGATGTCGGGTTGACTCGATTTAGATTTTATGGCTGAGGTGCAAACAAGAAATGCTGCGGCCCTCGCGCCGCATGCTGCAAATAAATAAAGGAGGAAACGAATGATCAGCCTCGGCCTGCGTGTCGACGAGCTTCGGCCCGGCTCGCCATCATCCTGGACCGCCGAGCCGCAGACCTTGTCCTTTGCCGACGAGCTGGAGCAAGAGAAGCAAGCGGCGCTGACAGAGCTCGATGCCGCGATCGCGGCGGCCCGGGCGGCACAACAGCAGGCGGACAGTCTGCGGATGCCCTTCGCCGGGCGCCCGCCCGCGAGCGACCCGACCGCGTGGACCCTCTACACGGAGCAGCAGGCGATCGCGAACCAGGAGAGCGCCAAGGCGGAGCAGGCGATCGCGTCCCGGCTGCGGATGACCTATGGCGCCGACAAGGGCAACCTCGCCGCGGCCGAGGCCAGGGCCCACGAGATCGCCTATCGCTATCGTGACGACCCGCAAGCACAGCGGGCGGTGACAGCCGCGCTGGAGACCGTCAAGGCCGAGAGTCGGGAGCAGCGGGCGACCGGCGAGGCGCTGCATGCGGTCAATCGCGCCGGAGGCCGGCTCGACGGGCTGCTTGGTGAGAGGGCGGATGGCAAGGCGGTCCCGGACCAGGCTCTGCAGGCCGCCTCCGACGATCTCGACGCCCGGCGCCGGGAGCTGCTGATGGCCGTCGAGGCCGAGCTGGGCCATGCCTATGATGCGGCGGGCTCGACGGTCAACGAGCCGGATCCGCCCGGCCAAGTGGCGCAGCAGATCGCCGGCCGCTACAAGGAACCTGAGGCCACGGTCGCCGTGGAGGCGGCGCGCATCCTGCGCGAGATCGAGCGCACGCCGGCGGACGGGCAGATACAGCGGCTGGGCGAGCTGAAGCCGAAATCGCTGGATCCGACGGTGCGCGCCCTCGTCCGGGAAGACCCGCGGATCGCGAGGATCGAGGATGCCTTTATCACCGGCATCGTCGCCCAGGTCGACGGGATCCATGAGCGGGAGGGGACGCGCAAGGCGCTGGAGACGCTGCGTGCGCTCATCGAGCCGCGGTCGAATCCGGCGTTCACGCCCGAGATGAAGGCCCGCGCCGTCAACCGCCTGCTGCCGACGATCGGACACCTCCTTCGCGAGGCCAGCGGCGTGGAGGAGATGATCGGCGTCGACGGCCGGGGCACGGGTCTTTATCCGACCGTCGACGTCCGCGTCGATCTGGCGGAGAACCTGTCGGCGGTGGTCGACGCGGTGGCCGCCGGGTCCGACCCGATCGGCGGAAGGTACGACTCCGACGAAATCAGGGCGGCGGTCCAGGGCGTGGGACGGGAGATCGCGCGCAACCCGAATGCCGAGATCGTTCGTTTCGGCTTCGAGCGCGCGGTCGGCTCGGGCTACGTGACCCTGGCGCTCGAGGTCGCACGGCAGAACCGGGGGCTGACGCAGCAGGACCTGCCCGAGGACCGGAGATTCGACGCCGCCGATCGCGACCGGTTCCAGGAGCTGCTGATGGGCAGCATCGAGCTCGGCTTCGGCCGGCTGAAGGAGAACGCCAGGTCCGAGGTCGAGGCCCTCAGCAAGGCTATGGCGCCGTTCCTGGTGCCGACGGACCGCTATGGCGCCCGGATGACGGATGCGCAGCTGCGCGGGGGGATGGAGGCGCTGCACAGAGCGAATCCCGATATCGTCGAGGCGATGCGCAAGGAGCGCGGGGCGGTGGACGATTTGGGCTACAAGCTGGTGCGGTCCAGCGAGGCGGTTCAGTTCTACCGCGACGAGCTGGGCGATCTTGGCGGCTACGCGGGGATCGACGGCGCACGCATCGATCTGATGAACACGTCCGAGACGGCCAGCGCCATCTTTCTGAGCGATGCCGCCACGCTACGGATCGGCGCCCAGACCGCGCGCAAGAAGCTCGGGGACGACTGGCAGCTGGCCGGTGCGCCGTTGCCCCAGAGATATGGCATCGGGGCCCAGCTGGCCGGTGACTTCACCGAGTTCCTGGCCGAGACCTATGTGGTCCGGGGGGTGAGGGGCGGTGAGAACATGCCGGCGGTAGAGGCGACCCGGGTGGCGCATCTGCCGATGCTCGGCGGCGCCGCGATCTGGGGCGTCGGCGGCGGCTTTCAGGCGGCGCTGACCGTCTATCTCTACGAGAATGTGAAATTCGATCGGAGCCAGCAATGGCGCGAGCCGATCCTGCTGGGCCTGGTCGGAGGCTTCGCCGCCTTCCATCTTGCCGAAGCCGGCATGGCCATGGCGCGGCTGCGGCCGCACATGTTCGACCAGGTGCCGGGGCTGCGCGACGCCCTGCATGCCAAGGCCCCTTGGATCTATGTCGAGCCGGGCAGCCGGCGGGACCAGATGACGCGGTCGGTGGTGGAGGCGACCAAGCCGCTGATCGGTGCGCTGGCCGGGCTGATGGCGATTGCCGTGGTCTGGGATGCCAGCGGCGTTGCCTATACTGCGGGCAAGGACTCGGTCAAGACCGCGACCTTCGGCACGAACCTGACGATGGACACGGTGCTGCTGCGCCTGCAGGTGCGCGAGCTGGCCAAGAAGATCCTGGAATCGCCGACCCTGCGCGAGGGTGTCTATCGGTCCGTGCTGGGCACGCTGGCGACGAGCAAGGGGCTCGACCTCATCGAGGCTGCGCTGAGGCGGGTGCCGATCCTCGGCAGCAATCCGATCGGCTGGCTGGTCAATATCGGCTATCTGACGACCACGATGGTGAACTGGGCGGTCGACCAGAACCGGAGCATCGGCAAGCTCGAAGGCCTGGAGAAGACCTTCCTGATGGGCGCCGGAATCATGGAGCCCCAGGCTGAGATCCTGAAGAAGCACGGCTGGTGGACGGGGGGGGCGGAGGCGGCCGGCTTTGCCTTCGCCTATGACGCGCTGGGCGGCGATCCGGAGACCTTCGTCGACTATGTCAACATCATCCCGCCCGACAAGCTCGATGCCACCATGACAGCGGTCGGCGCGTTCTCTTCGGAAAACGGCAGGATCGTGCCGGACACGCAGCCCGGGACGGCTCTCCTGCGGCTTCCCGCCGACCCGTCGAGAGTGAACGTCGAGCTCTATTCGCGGATCCGCTACAGCGCCGAGCGGCGGCGCTGGGAAGATCCCGACACCGGCATGGTCCTGCAGGACGGCGACAGCTGCTGGCGCTACGATGGCGGCTTGGGCGTGCCGCCGGTCAAGATCAGTGACGGCATGTATGAGCGGGATGTCTATTCGTTCGTCCCGGAATTCGGGCTGGTGGAGACGTCCTCGCCCCATGTCGTGCCTGGTGTCCGGCCCGGCAGTGTCGACGGGCTGAGGAACTGGCTCAATGCCCATGGCGTGCCGGCGCCTCGCCACATGGATGTCCTTCCTCCGAAGCCCGAGCCGGTCGAGCCGCCAGAACCGGCCCCGCCGGTCGAAGGCCTCAACGTCCATGTCGTCAGGAGGGGCGACAGCGTCTATGGGATCGCCGGGAACAATCCCAACATCGTCGAGGCGCTGTATCGCCTCAATCCCTGGCTGAATCCGCTGCTGGAGGGGAATGTCCGGCCTGTGCCGCCTCGCGGTCTTCCGGGGCGGGATCCGGACGCGTTGATGGCAGGCGATCTCCTCGTCCTGCCCGATGGCTATTCGGCTGGGACCGGAGGCTGATCCCGGGGCGGGGGGCGAGCTCCGGACAGGATCGCGACATCTGCCCACGCCGCCGTCCGCAACGAGGTTCACCCGCGCGATTTCGCCACGGCGCTCGACCGCGCCTGCCGCCTGTGGTTGATGGTCGGAGGCCTTTGAACCCATCGCCGCCGGACAGCATCGCGGCCTCCTGATGGTCGCCGACGGCCCGAGTTGGGGATCGCACCCACCAGTCGGAGAGCCTGTCATGCTGTCGCCGCTGGACCGCCAGCGCCTCGTCTCCCCGGTGGGCCAATCCCTTGCATTGTGGCTGAACGAAGCGGGTCGTTCCATGACGCCGGCGGTGATCTTCCGGCGTGCAAGCGATCGCTGCGATAAAGCCGGTCTCGACCTTGCGGCTACGCCGCACGCCCTTCGGCGCACCTTCGCCGTCCATATGCTGTCGATGCTCATCCGGAAACAGATCGGCTCCGTTCTCGACGACAGCCCGCCTGGCGCCCCCCGGATCGGCGGCCTACAGACGGATGATCGGCGACTTGCTCCAGAAGCTACAACACGCCTGACGGGCCAAGCCTGTATCGCCAGCACATATGTCTATCTCGACAGCCTCGACGAGAGCCCGGCTCTCGTCGAGGCTGCGGCGGAGCGCTGGAGCACGGCGCTGGATGACGTGGCATGAAGGGGCGCCGTGCCACGGTTCCCGAGCCCCGGACAGCACCCCCTCGGCCACTCGCGGCATGGCACTTCGAGGTTCCAGGACGAAGCCCGGATCGGCCAGAAGGACAAGATCACCCGGCGCTGGGCCCGGCGCGGCAGCAGTCCCGCAGCCCCGCACGACCAGCGCATCCGCTCGGCCCACATCTTCGGCGCCATCTGCCCGAAGGAGGGCAAGGGCGCCGGCCTGGTCCTGCCCCGCCGCATCGCCGGGGCGATGCGACTGCGCCTCGCCGAGATCGCCCAGGCCGTAGCCCCTGGAGCCCACGCCGTCGTCCTGCTCGACCAGGCCGGCTGGCACATGACCGACAAGCTGGCCGTGCCCGCCAACATCATTCTGCTGCCGATCCTGGCTCGGTCGCCCGGGCTCAACGCCGCCGAGAACGTCTGGCAGTTCCTCCGCGACAACTGGCTGTCCAACCGCGTCTTCAAATCCTACGCCGGATATCCTCGATCACAGCTGCTTCGCCTGGAACTCCCTCACGGGCCGGCCTTGGAGGATCATGTCCATCGGCCTCCGCGACTGGGCTCATCGGTCATGAATTCAGCAGGCTGGTATTACAGCCGATTCTCGGAACGCCAGGCGACCGGATCGGGCGGCAGCGTACAGCCTGCCAGCGGTGGTGCCACCTGGATGTTCAGTCGATGCGGCTCGTCGTGCCGCAGAAGGAAATCGGCAGACCTCAAGCCGAGGAATGGGTCGACGGCGGCCGATGGCGGCCCCTGACGCCTGGACAAATACGGCGTCAGAGCGCATCGCCGTGCCTCAATTGCCCGACGCGCCAGGCGCGGGCGGCGATGCTGTCCTCGGTCTGCTCTCGTTCCAGGACCATGGGCCTGGCACCGGGCCTGCCGCCTAAGTGCCCGGTCCGACGGTGAAGTAAGCGCCTGCCGTCGCAAGATCGTCTGCCTTCACGGTGATCAACGCGCTTTCGGGATTCTCGCTGCCGGGAACACCTCGATTGTGCCCCCAGGGGTTACGCAGAGTGACCGTGCCCACGCCATTGGCGTCGAAGGTCACTGCTTCGACCATGTAGACATGGTGGGGGACGGTGCCGGGTGAACCATCTCCGCTGCTCAATGTGACAGGGATTCCTTGTGAAAGCGCGGATTCTGCAGACTGAAGCACGGGCCGCGGTGGCATTATCCCGTTCATCGCCAAATCCCTTCCTCTCTGCCCGGAAATCACTTCCATAGCCTCGGAGGACAGGCCTCCCCGAATGCTAAGGAAGCCAGCACCAAGGCTGCCGTCGGGATTGCGATTCTCGGCCTCTGCCAAGATGGCGGAGAAGAAGGGGTCGTTTTCTCTCTTTGCCAGGGCGGTTTCTATTACAGCCGGCCAAATAGGTCCTACGATATAGTTGTCTGCCACGCTGCCGCCCTGCCGCTCGATATTCTCCTTGATTTCCCGCTGCGTGACCTCGGTCTCAAATGGAATATTGAGGGGGCCGTGCAGCGTGACCTTGAAGTTCTTTGTCTGAGGGTCGAACCGAATGGCGTCCTGGATGCGCTGAGGCTGCTGCTTCGCGAAGCTGGCCAGTGCCGCTACAAAGTAGCAATCGCCGAGTGTGTCCTGACGGATATCCTCCGGGCGCGGCCCGCCGGAGCCATAGTAGAGATGTCGGTCGTCATAGACCGGCGGGCGCATACTGTCAGCAACCTGCACGCCGATGCCACCAGCCTCTTTTTTCACGAGTGCTGCAGCCTCGGCGAGCATCTGCCGGAAGAGGTCCTTCGAATCGTCTCCGTTGACGGACGGATCCCGGAACGGTCCGATCTCCCCGGCAATTCTTCCGACTGGAGCCATTGATGTCTCCTGTTCAGTGGGCCGCCGAGCGAAGCTCAGGATTCGAGTGCCAGTCCAGGTCTAAGGAAATATCGGACGGGCGATCGAATCAGTATGCTCCCTTGGCGAAGAGGATTCGTGCCAGAGCCCTGAAATGTTCCCGCGGAACTCGTTCTCCCACGCGGCTTTTCGCGTGAAGGGCGCGGGCAACTTCAGGCAGTGATTCGACGGGAATGCCGCCGGTCAGCCCGGCACGCCTGCGTTTGCTGACCAGGATCGGCACCGGCGTCTCGCCGGAGACAAAACGGATGCCGACCGCGATCGTACCGTCGGTCAGGAAGACTGTGGCCCTGCCTCCCCCCTCGCCACGCAGGAAGGCTCGCCGCTGCCGTCGGCGGGCGCGCCGGATCTGCGGATCGCCCTCCTGCTCCTTGCGCTCGCGCTTCATCTCGCTGCGGGTCATCCGCTGGTCGCGCTGGAACAGCCAGCGCTGCAGCGCCATGTCGAACAGGGCGAAGGCCAGCAGCACCGCGACGATGCCGACCAGCACTGGCCTGAGCGTTGCCAGCAGGATCGGGCCTAGGCACTCACGCCCGCAGTGCGGAACGACCAAGAGTGCGCGCATGGCGGTGAGGCTCAGGAAGCCGATCACCGCCAACAGGATGCAGACCTTGAGGACCGACTTGGCGAACTCGATCAAGTTGCGCAGGCTGAACAGCCGCTGGAAGCCGGTGACCGGGTTGATCTTGTCACCGCGCGGCACGATTGGGTCGAAGGAGAACGGGATGCCGCGCAGGAAGCCGACATTGGCGACGATGCTGGCGACGACGATCACCAGCACCAACGGGGCGACGATCTTGGCCGCCAGCGCCAGCAGGGTCGGGATGATCGTGTAGCTCTGGTCGAACGGCTTGGCCGTCAGGACGATCGGCTCGGTCAGGATGGCGCGGAACGCCTCCATGATCGCCGGCCCTTCGACCCCGAGATACAGGAAGCCGGCGACCAGTGCGACCACCGTGACCAGGTCGCGGCTGTGCGCCACCTGGCCGCGGCGCCTTGCGTCCAGCAGCTTCTTGGCGCTGGCGGGGAGGCTCTTGTCTTCGCTGGTCTGGCTCACGGCAGCACCGTCCGGGCGAGGTCGAGCACGCCGCGCATCGAGGCCAGGCTGTCGTTGAAATACGGCACCAGGAAGATGGCGTAGAGCGGCAAGGCCAGCAGCACGGCGGCGGACTTCACCGACAGCGACAGGTCGAAGACGTTGAGCTGCGGTGCCATCCGGCCGATCACCGCCAGCGCGATGTCGGCCAGCAGCATCACGACCACCAGCGGCGCTGCGAGCAAGAGGCCGAGCCGGACCACTTGGTCGAGCAGGCCGAGCAGTAGCGTCGGCGTCTCGCCGGTGAAGGGCGGCAGCAGCTCGGTCACCGGCCACAGGGCGTAGCTGGTGTAGAGCGCCTCGGCCATCACGCCGAGGCCGTTGCCGGCGAAGAACAGGGCCAGCAGCACCAGCACGAACAGCGTGCCGACCGGCGAGGCCTCGCCCGAGGCGTTGGGGTCGAGCAGATAGGCGCCGTTGACGCCGCGCTGCATGTCGATCAGCTCGCCCGCGGCCTCCACCGCCCAGAAGGGCAGGCCGAACAGCAGGCCGAGCAGGACGCCGATTACCGCCTCCTTGGCCACCAGCACCAGGATCTGGCCGGGCTGCAGCGGCGTCAGCACCGCCAGCTCCGACGTCACCTGCGACACCATCGGCAGGGCGATGGCGATGACCACCGCGTTGCGCAGGATGCCGGTGAGGCCGAGCCGCGCGAAAACCGGCAGCACTGACGCCAAGGCGACCAGACGGGCGATCGACACCGCGATCGCGGTGAAATAGGGATCGAGCAGGTCGAGCAGCGCCCGGAGTGATTCTGACGTCACGGTTGCTCGTCCTCTGCCGGCACCGCGCCGCGGGTGATCGCGGGGAAGTCGGTGAAGATCCGGTCGGTGTAGCGGACCAGCGGGCTGGCCAGCATCGGGCCGAGCAGCACCAGGGCCAGCACCACGGCGATCACCTTGACCGCCATCGGCAGGGTCTGGTCCTGGATCTGCGTCACCGCCTGCAGCAGGCCGACCAGCAGGCCGACCGCGGCGGCGATGGCCAACGCCGGCAATGACAGCAGGAGGGTGAGGGTCAGCGCCTCCTGCAGCAGATGCGAGATCGTCGCCTGGTTCATCGCCGCCTCAGCTGCTGTAGCTCAGGATCAGGCCGTGCAGCAGGCGCGACCAGCCGTCGACCATGACGAACAGGAACAACTTGAACGGCACCGAGATGGCCAGCGGCGACACCATCATCATGCCCATCGCCATCAGGATCGCGGAGACGATCAGGTCGATGACGATGAACGGCAGGTACAGCAGGAAGCCGATCTCGAAGGCCCGGGTCAGCTCGGAGATGACGAAGGACGGGATCAGGATGACCATGTCGTTCGGCGTCGCCGCGGCGCTGGCCTCCTGCGGCCAGACCCGGGCGGTGGCCGACAGCAGGAACTCACGCTCCGCCGGATCGGTGAAGCGCATCAGATAGGCGCGCACCGGCTCGATCGCCGACTGGATCACTGCCTGCCAGTCCTGGATGCTGCGCAGCCTGAGCGCCGGGTCGCTGACCCGGGCATAGACCTCGGCGATCACCGGCCCGGTGATGTAGACCGTCAGCATCAGGGCGATGCCGTACAGCACCATGTTCGGCGGCGTCTGCTGGATGCCGAGCGCGTTGCGCAGCAGCAGCATCACCACCGAGATCTTCAGGAAGGCGGTCAGGGTGACGACCAGGAACGGCACCAGCCCGACCAGCGTGACGATGCCGAGAAGCGGCAGGACATCCGGCTGCGCCTCATTCATCGCCGAACAGCCGCACCACGCGTATGCCCAGCTCGTCCTCGATCCGCACGATCTCACCGCGGCCGATGCGCCGGCCGTTGGCGACGATGTCGACCGCCTCGCCCGGATCGCGGCCGAGCGGGATGACCGCGCCGGGGGCCAGGCCCTGCACCGCGGCCAGCGGCAGCTCGCTGCGCCCCAGCTCGAACACCAGCGTTACCGGAAGCTCGCCCAGCCGCTCCGCCGGCGGCGCCGCGGCATCGCTGTCGGGATCCGCCATCCACCATCCTCCATCCTGCAGGGCCACGGGCCGCCGCGGCCCCGTGACCGTGACCGCGCCGCGATCATGCTTCGCCGTATGCGACCAGCCCTCGCCATAGACCACCAGCGCCTCGCCGGCCCGGCAGGCGACATCAGGAAAGACGACGTCGCCCGGCTCGATCCCCCGCAGCTCGGCCAGGGCCAGGCGCACCGCGCCGATGCGGACGGCCAGCGGCACCGGCAGGCCGGCGCAGGGGGCGGGCAGAGCCGGCGCGGCGCCGATCAGGCGGCGCAGGGCCGGGCGGGCGGCGTCGTCGGCGGCGAGATGCAGCGCCGTCTCGGCGAAGGCGTGGCGGATCGCGACGGTGCAGCGGAAGGCGGGCGTGAAGGCCAGGGCCGGCCCGACGCTCTCGATCGCGATCGGCACTCCGGCCGCGGCCTCCAGCGCCGGCAGCAGGTCCGACAGCGCGGCCTCGAGCAGCAGCGCCGCCAGCTCTGGCTCCAGCTCGGCGGCCGGCAGCCCGGCCGCCTCCGCCAGCGCCTGCTCGACCAGCAGTGGCGGCACCAGCAGCACCAGGCGCCCCGGGCCGAGGCGCAGGGTGATCGCGGTGCCGTCGGCCTCGGGCGGGGCGAGGGTCGGGGTGACGGCGAGCGGCGCCTCGATCTCCAGCCCGCCGATCCGCATCGGGACTGGCGCGCAGAGCCGGGCGACAGCACTGGCGTCGCCGACCTGCTCGCGGGTCAGCCGCGGTGGATAGTAGAGAAAGGCGGCGGGATCAGTGGTCAGGGGATCCGCCGCGCGGATCCGTGCGGGCGGCGTGGCGGCGGTCATGAGGCCGTCTCGCCTGGGCGGGTCCGCCGCAGCGCGTCGCGCAGCGCGCGCAGCTGGGCGTCGATGCCCAGCTCGACATGGCCGTATTTGGTCACCATCACGCAGGTGTCGGCGGCCAGGCCGGGATCGGATTCGACCGTCACCCGGCGGCCGATATCGGCCAGCGCTGGATCGGCCAGCCGGCCGCGCAGCGCCTCGACCATGTCCGGCGCCACCCGCAGCGTCGCCGCATGGTCCAGCCGGGACTGGCGCAGCGCGTGGTCGACCGCCTGCAGCAACAGCTCGCGCCGGTCGAAGCGGCCGAGGATGCGCTCGATCGTGTCCTGCACCAGATCGGCCAGGGTCTGGTCCAGCCCGGCGAGGTAGCGGTCGATCTGCAGCCCGGTCGCGGCCACCAGCGCCGCGGCCTCCTCGCGGGCGGCGGCCAGCCCTTCGGCATGGCCGCGCTGGCGCTCGGCGGCGAAGGCGGCGTCGGCCTCGGCCCGCAGTCGCCCGGCATGGGCCTCGGCCTCGGCCCGATAGCGCCGCGCATCCCGCCATTGGCCGAGCGCCTCGGCCTTCATGACCGGGCCGCCGCGGCGGAAGGCCGGGGTCTCAGCCATGGGGCGCCACCGCCTGCGCCGTGGCTGCGAACAGAGCGGCGGCGCGGGACCGCTCGGCCGGCGGCAGCCCGGCTTCGGGCCAGCGCTCCGGCGCCAGCCGCAGCCGCAGGCGCTCGCCGACCGCCCGGCCGGCCTCGCCGCACCAGGCCGCGAGGCACAGCAGGCCGGCGCGGTCGATCGCGTCCTCGACCGGCAGCGACTCCAGCCCGGCCAGCACCGGGGCCGGGCCCTTGTGGCCGAGGCCGAAGGCGTAGGAATCGGCGCCGATCAGGCCGGTGACGCGGCGGATCTCGGCGCCGAGGACGATGGTGCGCAGCCGCGCCGCCAGCGCCGCGGCGCCGGCATGGCTGACGGCGCGGTCGAGATCGGCCGGCGCCAGGCCGGCGATGCGGGCGACGTCGCCCCGCCAGGACGCGGCGTCGCAGGGCGCGAGGTTCAGGCGCCGGCGCAGCAGCTCCGACAGACGCGGCCGAAGCCGCTTGGTGTCGAGCAGCAGCCGGGCCGCCGCCTCCGGCAGCCTCGGGAAGGCGCGGCCCAGCTGTGCCGGATGGGCGTGCAGCGCCACCGCCCGGTCGAAGCGCCGGAGGGCCAGCCGGTCCGTGATCTCCGAGGGCATGGTCATTCAGCCGCTTGCGGGGCGGCACCACGGCGGCGCCAGATCCTCCAGCCGACGGTGCCGGCGGTGGCGACCACGGCCAAGGCGACCAGCGCCAGCAGCCCCTGCAGCCAGGGCGCGCTGGAGCGGTGCACCCAGAAGCCGGCGACATTGGTCAGCGGGTCGGCGATCGGCGGCATCATCGCCTCCGGGTCGGTCGGCAGGAACACCACCGAGACGTTCTCGTACAGCAGGCCCTTGATGCCATTCGCCACCAGCATCTTGATCTCGGGCGTCAGCTTCGACAGGTCGACATCGGCGCGATGGCGGATGACCACCGAGGCGGAGGAGGGGGTGGAGGCCGCCTTCAGCCCCTCATTGTCCGGCAGCACCACATGGACGCGGGCGGAATAGATCCCGTCGATCTCCGAGATCGTGCTCGACAGCTCCTGGCTCAGCGCATAGATCAGCCGCGCCTGCTCCTCCACCGGCGACGAGACCAGCCCCTCGCCCTTGAACAGGTCCGGGATCTTGGCGTAGCGCTCGCGCGGATAGCCATTGCGGCGCAGCACGTCGACGGCGTCGGCGAAGCGGTCCTCCTCGACCGAGACGACCAAGCCGCGGTCCTTGGTGATCTCGCGCTCGGCCGGGATGCCCTGGTGCAGCAGGATCGCCACCATCTCGTTGGCTTCGCGCTCCTCGAGGCCGCTGTAGAGTTCGACCTTGCAGGCGGCGAGCAGCAGCAGCGCGGCGAACGCGAAAGGCTTCAGCAATTCCGGTCGACCTTATCCGTAGCCCTCGTCGGGCGCGATGCGACAGTGGCTGCGCTCTGCTAGCGCATCACTTTCTCCGGAACGCTGCTGAGCTGATTGGCGGTCGTCACCGTGAGCTGCATCTCTACGATCCGGGTGCTGGTCCTCACCATGTGCTGCTCCGCTGCCTCATAGATTCGGGAGATTTCGGCCATGGGACCATTGTTCCCGGTGGACGAGGCCGCCGGAGCGCGAGGTTCGGGCCTGGTATCGGGAGACCAGGAGGTCCGAGATGCCACGACCTGACCGCCTTCGGGTCCTTCCGGCCCATCCGAGTGGCGCGAGGCCTGGGTCCGGCGGTGCAGGCTCTCGATGGAGCGTAGGATTTCCTCGCCCATCGTTGTCGGGTTGGCCAGGAGATGCGCCTTCATATTCGGCGCGTAGTCCGCGATCGATTTGTGCGCAGGCTGCAGCGGCAGCGCGAACTCGAACACATTCGCAGCCTCGTGGTCCTGCGGAAGCGCCGCTGGTTGAACCGCTGCATTGGGCTCAATGACGGGCGATGCGAGAAAGGTGGCTGGTCCGGCAATGACCATGGTTTTGTCTCCACAAACTGATCCATCGGAACGAGCGGGCGTCCGGTCTGACGGTCTCTCATCTCGGAGCAGGCAGTGACCGGTATTGGCCGTTCCTGTCTCGATCTTCTCACGACTCTCAGCTGCAATATCGCGTGTCGAAAAGCGATATTCAAGTATTGATTGGAAGTTATGGTAGAGCGCTGATTAAATTTTATGTCATCGTTTATGCTGTTATCCGATATCGAGAAGATTAATATCTTCGTACTGAAGTAAGCTCTGACAATTTTCTTGACGAGATAAGGTGAGTTGCATACCTATAGAGTTCGTGAGCTGTCGGAGTCGTCAGCGCAACGGCTTGGCCGGTGCAGACGCGGACGGATACCCCCCAAATCCCCGGCACGGGACCACGGATGCCGGCCGTTCCGTCAGCTCACAGCGACCCCCCGACAAAGGAGAAAAGCGATGTCGTCCACTTCCTCCGTGCCCGATGCCATGAAGGGAATCTATGAAAAGGAAGGACAGAATCTGGTGGACAGAACCAGGGTACAGGTTGAGCACCAGGGCAAGCTCGATGACGCCAAGTCCTGGGCTCAAATCGCAAAGGATGCTGCCCGAGGCAACGGCTGATCTTGGTCTTAGATATCTTCGCTGGATCGGTCTGAACTGTCTTTGATGCCATGACACTTTGGGGCGCGGCGCGAGGCGATCGCGTCCCTTTTCGTCTGGCCAACCGGCAACTCACCGGGTGCCTCGATGCTGTGCAAGCTCATTCCGTCCCTGTCGAAGGTGGGAATAGCTGTTACCTCGGGCAGATGGCAGCCGTCCTCGCCCGAGGTCACGCTCTTCGTGATCGAAGGGCCAAACGCGGGCACTGTTCAGAAACTGGCACTTGCTGCCCACCGCGTCGGCAGTGGGCTCGACTCCGATATCGTTCTTGCTGATCGGGCGTTGGCCTCGGTTCACACTTTGATCGATCTTCGCCAACGAAGCGTTCGGATCGAGCCGTTGGCTGGAGACGTGACGACACCGGGCTACATCGAAGCCGTGAAGCCTGGCGATTCTCTGACTTTGCCCTTGCCCGCCGAGCTGGTCCTCGGCGCCTCTCGCGTGCTGTTGCGCCGGGCTAAAGAGATAGATGGCAATAGGGGCCACCTGCGCCAGGTCGCTGTCATCCTTCTCGCGATGGTGGTGCTGGGGGGGCTTCTCGGTATTCTACTGTCGCCGAGCCGCCCGGAACGCATCGACACGATGTCCCAGACGGCCGCAATCGCTTCGCGGTCGGGTGTCGAAACGCCGGTTGCATCGCGGGCGATGTCTACGTCTGTCGCGGCGCCTGAGGACTCTCCACAAGAGATCTTGCAGGCTCGCATCGAGCAGGCAGGCCTTTACGGCGTGACGCTACATTCGAAGGGTGATCGCATCATCGCATCCGGTCGGCTATCGCCGTCGGATATGGTGCGATGGCGAGAGGTCCAGGCCTGGTTCGACCGCACCTTCGCCTCCTCCGCCCTGCTGGCGTCGGAGGTCGCGACGGGGATGGCCGCCAGCGCTCCTGAGATCATCATCCAGGCGGTGTGGACGGGAGACAGTCCCTATCTGATCACCCACACCGGCTCGAAATACTTCGAGGGGGCTGATCTCGGCGGGGGCTGGTCGGTCGACACAATCCGGGCCGATGCCGTCACCCTGCGCAGCCGGGCCGGCCAGGCCATGACATTGACCTTGACCGAGCCCGCCAAGATTCCCGCCAAAACCAGGGACGGCGTCCTGGCACAAGGAGCGCTGCGATGAACCGGATCTGGGCGAGGGTGGCGGCGATGACCGGCCGCCAGGACCTGATGATCGTGGCCCTGCTGGTCGCGACCATCCTACTGATGATCCTGCCGCTGCCGACGCTGCTGGTCGACGTGCTGATCGCCTGCAACATCACCTTCGCGGTCCTGCTGCTGATGGTGGCGGTCTATCTGCGCAGCCCGCTCGAGCTGTCGGTGCTGCCGTCGGTGATCCTGATCACCACGGTGTTCCGCCTGGCGCTGTCGATCGGCGTCACCCGCCTGATCCTGATGGACGCCGACGCCGGGGCGATCATCCAGACCTTCGGCGAGTTCGTCATCGGCGGCAGCCTGGCGATCGGCCTGGTGATCTTCCTGATCATCACCGTGGTCCAGTTCGTGGTGGTGGTGAAGGGCGCCGAGCGCGTGGCCGAGGTCGCGGCCCGCTTCACCCTCGACGCCCTGCCCGGCAAGCAGATGAGCATCGACGGCGAGCTGCGCTCGGGCGATATCGACCTGGCCGAGGCGACGCGCCGGCGGCAGACGCTGGAGAAGGAAAGCCAACTCTACGGCGCCATGGACGGCGCCATGAAGTTCGTGAAGGGCGACGCCATCGCCGGCCTGATCATCGTCGCAGTCAACCTGATCGGCGGCCTCGCCGTCGGCATGCTGCAGCACGGCATGTCGCTGGGCCAGGCGATGCACGTCTATTCGTTGCTGACCATCGGCGACGGGCTGGTGTCGCAGATCCCGGCGCTGTTCGTCGCCATCACCTCCGGCACCATCGTCACCCGGGTCACCACGGCCGAGAGCCGCAACCTGGGCGCCGACATCGCCCACCAGATCGGCTCCAACAACACCGCGCTCCTGATGGCGGCGGGCGTGGTCGTGATGCTCGGCTTCATTCCGGGCTTCCCGACCCTGATCTTTCTGGCCATCGCCGGGGCCATGGCCGGCGTGGTGCTGCTGCGCCGGCGCCGCGCGCAGCGCGAGGCCGGGGCTACCGCGAGCGATCCTGCAGATGGCAGCGAGACCGAAGGTGAAACCGAGAGCAACGAGATCGTGGCGCTCCTGCTCGGCAGCGACCTCAGCGCAAGCCTCGGTCTCGACAGAGCGGAGTTTCTCACGCTCGAAGTCTCTGGCGCATTGGAACAGGCGCTCGGAGTGCCGTTTCCGCCGGCGCGCGTGGCGGAAGAGCCGATGCTGCCGCCGGACGCATTCCGCATCGACATCGACGGGGTTCCGGGCGAGACCGGGACCGCCCGGCCGGGCCGGATCCTGTTGCGCGACGATCCGATGCATCTGGAGCTGCTGGACCTGCTTTCGGAGACGACCGAAGACTCCAGCGGCACCATCCAGCATTGGATCGACGCCGAGCACGAGGCGGCGCTGGCCGAGGCCGGCATCGGCCACGCGACGGCTGAGGAGGTCGTGGCCGAGGCGCTGACCCGGGCGCTGCGCCGCTACGCCTCGCATTTCCTCGGCATCCAGGAAACCCAGGCCTTCCTCAAGGAGATCGAGGCGACGCGCGGCGACCTGGTGCGCGAGGCGCAGCGCAGTCTCTCGGTCAACCAGATCGCCGACGTGTTCCGCCGGCTGCTGGAGGAGGGCATCTCGCTGCGCAACCATCGTCTGGTGCTGGAGACGCTGGCCGAATGGGGGCAGAAGGAGCAGAATCCGCTCCTCCTGACCGAATACGTCCGCGGCGGGTTGAAGCGGCAGATCTCCCACGCTCACGCCGACGACCGGAAAATCATCGATGCCCTGGTGCTGGACCGCAGCGCGGAGGAGCTGCTGCGACAGTCCATTCACCAGACGTCGGCTGGAACCTATCTCGCCCTGCCCGAGGGCCAGGCCGAGGAGTTGGTCGACGCCATTCGCGGCCATCTCGGCCGGGTCGTGGCCGGCGGCCGGCCGCCGGTGATCCTGACCGCGCTCGACACCCGCCGCTTCCTGCGCCAGACGCTGGCCCGCAATCAGGTCGACACCGTGGTGCTGTCCTATCCCGAGATCGCGCCGGACTACACGATACGGCCGGTGGCGGTGGTCCGGCTGACCGGCCGCCGCGTCCGCCAGGATGGCGGGGCCGGGCTCGACCGGACCGCTGCGGAGTGAGAAACCACATGGCCGGTACACGATCCAGATCCTTGTCACTGCGGATCCTCATCGCCACGAGCTGCTTGATCGTCGGCACGGCCGGAGGGGCCGTGTCGGTCCGGGCCCAGACCGAGCCGGCTCCGATCGACTCCGATCTGGTCTTGAGCGAGGACATGATCGCCCTGCGCGCGCCGGCCACGGCGCCGAAGATCGTCACCCTGCCTCCGCCGGGTGCGCCGGCCGGCCCGCCGCCGCAGGCGACGCCGTCAATGCAGCCGCCGCCGTCGCTCCAGCCGAGCCAGCCGGCCGCGCCCCAGGGGCCGGCGATGCAAGTTTCGCCGGCGCCGCCGCGACAGCCGGCCCAGCCGGCGCTGACGTCCAGCCGCTCACTGATCGAGATGAAGGTCGGGCAGGGCAACCTGCTGACCTTCACCCTGCCGGTGCAGACCGTGCTGGTGGCCAATCCGAACGTGCTCGACGTCGAGATGGTGTCCGCTCGCTCGGCCTATATCTACGGCGTGTCGTCCGGCACCACCAACCTGTTCGCGCTCGGCAGTGCCGACCAGGTGGTGGCGGCCGCCAATGTCCGGGTCGGCCAGGACGCGGCGGCGGCGCAGCGCGAGATGATGCAGGTGGCACCGGCCAGCGGCGGCCAGATGGGCTACATCCAGGACCGGCCGGTCACCACCGGCACGGTGGCCGATCTCAGCAGCGCCATGAAGCTCGACGCCCTGGCCCAGCAGCTCGGCAGCAACGCCGGCGGGGCGATGAACCTGAACACCCTGCGGGGCTCGCAGCAGGTCGGCATCCGCGTCCGCTTCGCCGAGGTCCAGCGCAACGCGGTGGAGAATCTCGGCGTCAACTGGCAGGCGATGTTCGAGATCGGCAAGTTCAACATCGGCCTGGTCAGCGGCGGTTTTCCCGGGGTCGGCCTGCCCGGTACGGCCAATGCCGGGTACCACAGCGGCGGCTACAATGTCGACGCCGTGATCGACGCGCTGCAGCGGGAAGGGCTGGTCAACATCCTGGCCGAGCCGACCCTGACCGCGGTCAGCGGCGAGGCCGCGAACTTCCTGGCCGGCGGCGAGTTCCCGATCCCGGTGCCGCAGGGCAACGAGACGGTGACGATCGAGTACAAGCAGTTCGGCGTGTCGCTGTCCTTCGTCCCGACCGTGCTGCCGGGCGAGCGTATCGCCATGCGGGTGAAGCCGGAGGTCAGCGAGCTCAGCGACGACGCCCGGGTAGTGAATGACGGTATCTCGGTGCCGTCCTTAATCGTGCGGCGGGCCGAGACCACGGTCGAGCTGGCCTCGGGTCAGACCTTCGCACTCGCCGGCATGTTCCAGCGCAACATGTCGAACGTGGCCGACAAGATCCCGGTGCTCGGTGACATCCCAATCCTCGGCAAGCTGTTCCAGTCGAGCCGGTACAAGCGCAACGAGACCGAGCTGGTGATCCTGATCACCCCGTTCCTGATGAAGCCGGCGGACACGCCGAAGGCGGCGGCATTGCCGGCGCAGCGCACCGCTCCGACCGTGCGGCGGGTGCGCCAGTCCCCCTCCATGACCGGCGGCAGCGCCGGCTTCGTGCTCGAATAGGACGTGCCATGAGATTCCCGATCCAGCATCTCGCGGCCATCGCCCTGGCCGGTGTCCTGGCCGCCTGCGAACACGAGATCCCGGACTGGCCCGAGGACGGTTACACCACGCTGTCGACGCCGGTGGCCCATCTGGTGCTGTTCGCGCCACAGGCGTCGAGCCTGAGCACGACCGAGCGTGCCCGGCTGGTCGAGTTCGTCCGCGGCGCCGGCCTGACTCCCGGCTCGTCAGTCACCGTCGCCGCCGGCGGTCCGAAGGCGGCGGCGCGGCAGGAGGCGGTCGCGGCGGTGGTGCGCAGCGCCGGGCCCTACAGCATCTCCCTGGTCAATGATCCGTCCGCCTCCGACACGGTGCAGGTGGCGGCGGCCGGGCAGCCGGTGCTGTGGCCGAAGCGCTGCATGAACCCCGACGGTTCGCTGCCAGAGGACCTGCCGCTCGGCTGCGCCAGCGACCTCAACCTGGCGCAGCAGGTCGAGCGCAAGAGCGACCTGTTCCAAGGGCGCCAGATGGGGCCGGCCTTCGCCAACCCATCGGTCCGCGCGGCCGAACGCTACCTGCAGCTGGGCGGCGGCAGCACGGGTGCTGGGATTGAGGGGCGTGGTGGCAGCAGCGCGACCGAGCTGTTGCCGACGGCACCAGCGGCCTCGGGGGCGGACAGCAGCTCTTCACCATGAACTGCCGGTCTGGTCATGATGGTGGTTGCCGTACGGCCGAATCCGTCACTGCCGATCGAACAATTCTGCCGCCGCCTCGTCGTCCAGCCCGGCAATCGACACACGGTCGAGTTGTGCGAGAGCGCGGTAGTCCGGACTGATGGTGAGTGCGGCGAGGCTGCCGACGGCCTTATCGAAGGAGCCGGGCGTTGTGGTCGCATGTGCCAGATCCGGAGAATAAATCCCGACAATCTGGCCGTAGCGGGGCACCGTGTCATAGATTGGCAGCAGGCTCTCGCGTGAGTTAAGCACGTCGATGTAGACACCCATATTGTATTTGGTGGGATCAAGGAGGGCAGCTCGGCCGATCCTGTCGAACAGGTTGGCGATCGGATCGCGTTTGTCGGACGCTTCAGCGAAGGTTCTGGAGATTCTTGCAAAGCTGTCAGTCAACCCGGCGAAGCCTCTCTGAAGCGTACCGTTCATGAGTTCCAGTTCCACCGGACGACCATCCTCCTGCAACCGATTGGCCGTCGCGACCCATAGAGACAGACCGTTTCCGCCCCTGATCGACAATTCGGCGGCATCCTGCATGGACGCCGAAACCACCTTTCCAGGTTCATCTCCGACGAGGCGCTTCGCCAAGCCGTCTACCGCATCGCGACCGCCGTGTTGCAGGATGGCGGTATCGCAACTGGCCGCGAGGTCGCCCATGGCATTCATCCACAAGGAGGTCCGCTCCGATGCCGGGGTTTCCAGATACTGGCTGAGATAAGCGCCGTTCGCGTTGACGTCTTCCGCTGCAAGCGGAATGTCGATGTCGACCACTGCCCCGCGGCGCGGATCCGGTGATCGAGGATCGGTGACATTGGGAATGGGAGGAGCCTCCAGAGAGACGCCGCCCTCTGGCATCGCGACGCGGAGGTCGGAGAGAGCACGATCAAGCGTGGGCATCGCCGCGGTGAGGATCGCCGGCGCGCTTCGCGGGTTCGCTTCGGTGAGCTCTCGGAGTCTTCGGGCTGCCGCCGGGGCTCCGCCCGGTGATCTGTATGCCGCGTCGATCTCGGCAGCCGCCAGCCTGGCTGTCGACTGGATCTCGGTATCGACCGCCGTGGCCTCGGCTACGGCCGCGAGCCAGTGGCTATGCTGGGCCTGCTCCTGGATTTCGTCCGGATCCCTCTTCGAGAGCACAGGCGAGGTATGTTGAGTCGACATGATCGCGTTCGTCGCTAGTGGCAGGTCGGCCGTCAGGGAGCTCTGGCCGCCAAATGCTCTCGCTATCATATAGTCAAGATAGCGAGACGACAACTCCAGTGTCAAAGAGCTTGGCGGCTTATTGAGTTCACTATTGAATATACCAATAACGGATATTACGATTACCTGGTTTGAGGCCTGAAGCCGGACTTTACGCTGCTGGCGTGGCGACGGGCCGGGCGGAAGGGGACACTGCCGCGCTTGGCTGCTGCGTGGCGGCAGCCTCGCTTTGCGCCTGCGTCGCCGTTGAGGCTGATGCGCCGCCGGCCACGGTGACGGTCGGGAAGGCGAAGGCGATGCCGTTGGCTTCGAAGGCCTTCTTGATCATCGCCATGGCCCGGCGCCGGATCACGAACTGCTCGCCCGGCTTGGTCATCATCTTCAGCCGGATCTGGATGGCATAGTCGCCGAACTGCTCCACCCCCTGCATCTTCAGCGTCTCCAGGATGTGCGGCGCGAATTCCGGATCGGCCGCCAGCTCCTTGCCGACCTGCTTGACGATCGGTTTGATCTTGTCGAGGTCGGTGTCGTAGGTGACGCTGATCGTCATCTTGTCGATCACCCAGTCACGCGAATAGTTGGTGATCTTGTCCAGCGCGCCGAACGGGATGGTGTGCAGCGCGCCGCGGTGGTGGCGCAGCTTGAGCGAGCGCAGCGAGAACCCCTCCACCGTGCCGCGGATGCTGCCGCTCTCGATGTACTCGCCGATGCGGAAGGCGTCGTCGAACAGGAAGAACATGCCGGAGATGACGTCCTTCACCAGGGTCTGGGCGCCGAAGCCGACGGCGAGGCCGACCACCCCGGCGCCGGCGACCAGCGGCCCGATCTCCACCCCCAGCGCGGCGAGCGCGATCAGCCCGGCCATCACCGCCAGCACCACGAACAGCACGTTCTTCAGGATCGGCAGCAGGGTGCGCAGCCGGGCGTGGCGCCGGGCGTCGTCGCCGGAACCGAGCCCCACATCGGCGGCGACGATGCGCTGGTCCAGCCAGGCCCGCAGCAGGTGCCAGGCGAAGTCCGCCGTGAGCAGGATAATGACGGCCTTGAAGACACCTGGCAGGACATGCATGCCTGCGCCGTCCGGTCTCGTCAGGGTCGCAAGGTCGAGCTTCAGGATCGAGGCCACGAGGAGGGCCGCCCCGATCAACAGGAGAGCTCGGAGCCCGCGCTCCAGGGCGACCGCCGTCAGCGATGTGGATTCCGCGGGGGCCGCCTCCGAACCTGGTGGCCGCAGCAGATGCCCGACCGCCGAGCGCATGCCCCGGATCGTGATCGGCAGGAGCAGCAGAATGAGGCCGATGTAGAAGGGGGCGGGTGATCCGAAGAACAAGGCCAGCCAGACACCGACAAGGTAGAAGGACACCAGCCAGCAGACCACGGTGTGACGGCGGCGGATCCGGTCGAGGCCATCGAGGCTCGGGGCGCGCCACAGTGCGGAAAGGGCCAGTCCCAACAGCACCAGGCCGCAGGCCAGCCCGACCAGGTACCAGCTCTCGCCGGACAGCGAGAGAGACCTCAAAATGGTCAGGGTCGAGCGGGCGAAAAAGAACCACCCGAGGATTGCCGTCGACCAGACGAGCCAATAGCAAGCCGCTCGATTCGCCATGGGGATCAATCTGAGAGCTTCGGATCTCGGGGCCAGCAAAATCTGGCAAGAAACGAGATTTGCTCTCACAACAAGGGCGACCAGCAGATAATAGAGTGTGACGTCCTGAAGCAAGGGCGGCCAATCAAAGATCAGGAAGGCGCCGAGGCTGCCGGTCGCATAGATGAGGAGTGCCGCGACACCATGGAGGGCGTTCAGGCCTACGGCGCGAATGCGATCCGGAACCGTCGCGAAGGGCGGCTTCACTGTCCGGCGCCGAAAGGCCGTCGTCGATCTCCGAAATGCGTATTCCCAGCCAAGTCCAAGCGCCACGAAGAGCAGAAAGGATGTCACGATCCAGATGGGGCCGCGGGGCTGGGACCCCATCGCCAATCTGCCCCAGGCCCGCTCGATCTCCCTGGGCAGGTCGGGAAGGGCCGCCACCAAACGCCAGAGGAAATTGCGCGTCCAATCGATCCTTCTCGTGATGTCGCTTTGAGCTCCGTCCGGCTGCGCGCCATCGCGAGCCGGAAGAGGGGCCGCCTCCGTCGGCTCGAGCCTGGCCTTGAGCCATTGCCGGGCGCCCGGGTCCCGGAGAAGTTCCTCCAGGGCCAGATATCGACCGGTCAGGCTGTCCCTCCCAGCGGCGTCGGGGTGGGGTTCAGCGGCGCCGGAGGGGCTTCCGATCAGCGTGGCGGAGGTGATGCTCGCCGCGAGGACGGAGAGTCTGAGGCGCCTTCCCAGCTTGATCGGGATCCCGCGACCTCCGTGGCCTGTGTCGCGCGAAAGGGCCCGAGCCGGAAGATAGGCGACGGGGGCAGGCCAAGTCGCAAGGCAGCTCCTCATGACGCCAGGAGAGCTTCCGTGAAAGACTCAGCCCGGAGGTGATCCTGTTCGAGCGACTGGCGAATCTCTCCGATGATCCATTCGCGGATCGACGAATTCTGCCAGCGGGCATGCCAGGCCAGCGAGACCTGGAACGGTCGGACCGCCAGCGGGGGCTCGATACAGGCGAGCCCGAACATCGGCGCATAGATCTCGGCCAGCCGACGAGGGACCGTGGCTATGAGCGAGCTGGACCTCACAACGGACAGGGCAGGAAAGAAGAACGGCACGGTCGCGACCACGTTCCGGCTCATCCCGAGTTCCTCGAGGGTACGATCCACGACCCCACGGCTGTCGCCTTCGAACGACACCAGGACATGCTCGGCAGCGGCATAGGTGTCGAGAGAGATCGTGCCGCGCACGAGGGCCGGGTGATCCGGCCGCGCGATGACCGCGAAGGTCTCTTGAAAGAGCGGCTCAAAATCTATTCCCGGCGAAACGTTGTGGAAGACACCCATCGCCAGCTCGAGTTCGCCGGAGCTGAGGCCATCGATCGCGTGCTGGCGAAGCACAGGGCGCAGGCTGACGACCAGCCCCGGCGCGATGTTGCGCAGATGGCGGATCAGGGGTGGGGCGAGCACTGCGCAGTCGCAGTCGGCGGCTCCGATGCGGATCAGGCCGCTCGCCGTGGCAGGCTGGAAGGCGCGATCGGGATTGATGAGGCCTTCAGCCATCTCGACCAATCGGCGGACCGATGGCTCGAGCTCGAGCGCGCGGGCCGTTGGCTCGAGACCGTTCGGGCGCCGCAGGAACAGCTCGTCCTCGATCACGTCTCGCAGGCGGCCAAGCGCATGCGAGATGGTCGACTGCGTCAGGCCGAGCCGGTCCGCGACCAGCGTCGCCTTTCGGTGGCGCATCAACTCCAAGAAGATCACGAGCAAGTTGAAGTCGAGGCGCCTGATATCGATCTTGCTCATATCCGATTTCATTTGTTTTCATTATTATCAATATTGAGCCCTTGATGTGCGACATGCAAGGGGGCTGTCTCGGTCCCCCGAAAGCAAGGCGTGTGCCCTGCGGTGGCGGATCGCGCACTGGTTCACGTGGCCCCGGTGCGTGGGGCGGGAGAGGCGGCTCGATGGGCCCCGCGGCCGCGGGGCACGGAGCGATAGCTGTACCGCTTGGGGCGCTCCGACCATCAGCCGCTTCGCCGCCCCGATGGCGAGCCGCTCGAAGGTCCGGTCGATCCGAGACATGTTTCTGCCGGTCGAAGTACGCCTTGGGCGACGCATTCCGATTCGCGTCCCGAGACATCGCTTCGCCCGAGGTCAGATCTCTCCGGAGGGCACGGAGTTGCGGCTCGGCGCGCGGATCAAACCACCGAGGGGGCCTAGCGGGAGGGCGGACTCCCGGCGGCGGAAACGTTCCTAGCCGCCGGAACTCGGCCTTGACAGCCGTACACCCGGGCCGCCCCCGTTCTCCGGGATGAACTCGATGCCGGCAGTCTCGAAGGCTTCGCGGATTGCAGCCACCGTCGATTCCCGTAGGCGCTCGCCTCGCTCCAGCCGTGCGACCGTGTCCGGGGAGACATTGGCGATCCGAGCCAAATCGCGCGTGCCCCAGCCGAGCGCAACGCGAGCCATCTTGGACTGAATCGCTTTCATTTCGTACCAGTGGTACGATTTTGATTGAGCCGACCAGCCATCCGCATTATCGTATCCTTGCTACGAATCTTGTCACCTTGTAGGCGGCCACACGAAGTGTTGCGACCACCTCGTGCGGCCTGACCACAATCCAGCTGCAAGGAGCCGGACCATGGCTGACGACCACGATAGCACGACTCCGTCCACGCTCAGCCGCCGCGCCCTGCTCGGGGGCGCCACAATCCTGCCGATCGGCGCGGCCGACGTCCGGCGCCGCGGCGCAAGCTCCGATCCCGTCCTCGACCTCTTTCAGGAGTGGCGGGCACTCCATGCCGAGCTGGATGCCTGGCAGGACGACTGGCAGAAGAAGGAGGGCGTCCTGCTTCGCACCGTCGGCATGCCGCGCGTGCAGGTCCCGGTGCCGGGCCAAGCCGAGCCGGTCTCGGCCTGCGAGCCAGCCGAGATCGACGAGCTGCTCGAGGATCTGCCCGGAACGGAAGAACTTCGCCAAAGGCTGCATCGTGAGTTCGCGGCGCATCGGCGGCGCTGGGAAATCGCCGCGGCGGCAATCGGACTCGGCCCGGTGGAGGAGCGTGTCGACCTCGCCTGGGATCGGTGGGAGGCCCTTACCGAAGCCGTATGGCAGGTGCCGGCCGGCAGCCTGGCCGGCGTCGCCGCCAAGCTCGCGATGGTACTCTCAATGGGCCAGTCCCGCTGCGATGACGAGGAGTTCCCTTGGCCGCCTTTGCGCTTCGTGCTGGCCGATCTCCAGCGCCTCGGCAGGCTGCCGGACAGCGCGGCATCGACCTGACGGTCGAAGCGGCTTTCCGAGGCAGAAACGCCATCGTGACCGAATCGCCGTAGGATTTCCCGAGAGCCTTGGACTTGCCGGACCGCTGCGATGACAGTCGATCGTCGAAGTCCGGGGAGGACGGATGTGGCGGAGGATGAGGCCAGCGGCCTGCGCCGGTCCACGGCAGACGAGACGCGGAACTGACCGTGCAGATTGTCGCGGCGCACGTGGCGCACGACACTGTTGCGGTCGGGCTGTGGCCCGCCCTGATGGATCACATCCTTTCGCGGGTCTGTCGGCCCGAGACCGCGAGAGGGTGGTGCCCCTGCCGAAGCTGGCAGAGGACGGATCACTTCCGGATCGACCGGTACAAGGCCGGTGAGTTCAGCGGCGCCGCGACCGAGGACGAGACCTCGTCCGACCGCGAGGAGCGCATCGACGTCTCCGAAGCGATGGTCTTCCTCGCCATGGGCTGCGTCATGCTCCGCACGATCGCCTATCCGAGAGTTCCCAGAAGCCCTCTAAGGCTCGGAGCGGATCGCTTCGAAAGTCTGTTGCACGCGCCAAACGCCAGCATCGAGCAACTCGTTGGTCCATCTGAACGCGTCCTTCTCGATATCCGAGAAAGACCAGCGCATTCGCGGCAACGTGCCTTCCGTCGTTTCCAGAACGACCCGATCCTCGAGCTGCCGAGCGATGAAAGTGCGTACCACCCGATGCATCGGGCCGATCCAGGTGGATTGCCACGCGCCAATCCCGTCGTCGTAGAAGCGAATGCTGGTCCCGTATTCGTAGTCGCTGCCGGCATGCCGCTGCGAGAGTGGCGGTACGATCCACACGTCCTGAATGCCGCGCCCTTCCAGCACCCAGGCAAAATGCCATTCGCCGTGCTGTTCGCGGCTGACGTTGCCTGCGGTGTCGTACCAGCGCACGATCAAATCCCAACTGCCGATGAAGGGGGCAAAGATCCGCCTCTCGGGTGGTATCGAAGCATTGGCTTCATTACCGACCAGTGCGGCCACAAACGCATCGACCGATTTGATCGCGCTCATCACGAAACCTCCCACCGCTCGTCGGGACGACAGCCGCTCTATCGAAGAGTCCGAAGAGTCTGGTGCCCACGGTTCCGGCTGCCATCAACTCGTATAGTAGATGTTTGTCCACTGAACAATACGAGGGCGGTCTCATGGCTTTCACTGGCCGGGAAATCGTCTTACGAATGCTTCGATGCCAGGTTGAAGCCCTTGAGCCGGGCGGCCCTCTGACGCCGCCGATCGCAGCTTCGGACCCGTGTCTTCTTCTGGGCAAGCCGGATGCGGTCCATCTCCAGGGATGCTGGGCCAGTCCAATTTTGATCGCACTAAAAGAAGCGCTCCCGGCATAAGAGAGTGAGCCTGGCGGCGCGGTGACCATGGGCGAAGACGCCGAAGTGGCGGATGCGATGGAACCCGTCCGGCAGGACAGCGGTGGGAAGCAGCGGATAAACGCGTCGGTGCCGAGGGGCATCACCGCGGACTCGCCACGTGGCGGTCATCGTTCCATCGGAAGGCGACCCGACCGTGCGCCAGGCCGATCAGACACGACCTGCCGATGGCGAAGCGACGGGTGTCGCGGCGGCCGTGGGCCAGTCCCGGCGCGATGATGAGGCGGTCCCGTGGCTGGCCTCGCGCTCCGTGTCGGCCGATTTCCAGCGCCTCGGCAGGCTGCCGGACTGCGCAGTTTCGACCGGACAATCGTCCGGCTTCCGGACGCGTGAACCCCTTCCTGATCGAAGCGCCGTAGGATCTCCCGAAAGCCCTGGACTTGCCGAACGGCTGCGAAAACAGTCGATCGTCGAAGTCCGGGGAGAACTGATATGACGGGGGACGCGGCCAGCGGCCTGAAACGGTCCGTGGCAGACGAGGCGCGGGAGCTGACCGTGCAGATTGTCGCCGCGCGTGTGGCGCACAACACCGTTGCGGTGCGTGACCTGCCCGCGCTGATCGACCAAGTCTACAACGTCCTCGCAGGGCTCAGGAGCCCATTGGAGTCGGCGCAGGAGCGGAGCCAGCCGGCTGTGCCGGTCAGAAAGTCTGTCACCTCGGACTGGATCATCTGCCTCGAGGATGGCAGGAAGTTGAGGATGCTCAAGCGGCATCTGAGGACTGCCTACAACATGACGCCCGACGAGTACCGCGAGCGCTGGGGCCTGCCCTCCGACTACCCGATGGTCGCGCCGAACTATTCCACCCGGCGCAGTGCGCTGGCGAAGGCGGCCGGGCTCGGAACGCGTCGTCCCGCAACCGGGCCCGCCTCTGTGCCGCAGCCTGCTGCTCCGAGCGGCCGCCGCGGGCGCGGAACGGCCTGATACACCGGATCCGGCGCTCGCGACCAGCGCCGGCGGACGTGCACCGCCGCCGTGACCCGTCACTCAACCCATCGGCGACTCCGCATCCGATGCCTGGGGCCGTCGCCTCATGCAGCGTGCCGAACGCCGCCTTGCCGAGCGCGAAAGCCGTGCCGTTCGCATCCTCGCGGAAAGCGATGATCTGCTCGGTGTCGTCGACGAGAGCCGGCTTGGCGCACTCCGATTCCGCCGGGTCGGCGAAGAGACTTTCCTGGCGCCTGTCCGTGCCGGCGTGCCCGCCCTGATCGAACTCGGCGGGCTGCTGCAGATCACCGAGCGAAGTCTCCGGGACGAGGAAACAGACGAAGACCTCCAGCTCATCCTCGCGCCCGGATCCTCCCTCGGCGGTGCGCGGCCCAAAGTGTCGGTCATCGACCAGCATGGCCAGCTCTCCATCGCCAAGTTTCCGAAGGAGACCGACGACTACAGCATGGAGACCTGGGAGGAAATCGCGCT
Source organism: Inquilinus sp. OTU3971 (assembly GCF_038440215.1). Lineage (NCBI taxonomy): Bacteria > Pseudomonadati > Pseudomonadota > Alphaproteobacteria > Rhodospirillales > Rhodospirillaceae > Inquilinus > Inquilinus sp. OTU3971. The sequence continues at coordinate 45,838 of NZ_JASATH010000001.1, forward strand.
GTGGCTGGCCGCCGGGGCCAGCTTCGCTACCCGCAACACGAACTGATCGAAGTGGCCGACAAAGCAGTCATGCTGTCGCGACGCTTCGACCGCGCCGGTGCGATCCGCATCCCCTTCCTGTCGGCAATGGCGATGATGGGCGCCAGGGGGGCGAGCGCGGCAGCTATCCGGAAATTGTCGACGCCCTTGCGCAACATGGCGTGCAGGGAAAAGCGGACGCCCATGCGCTCTATCGGCTGGTCGCCTTCAACGTGCTCGTCTCCAATCTCGACGATCGCCTGCGCAATCATGGCTTCCTTTGGTTCGGCAAGGCAGGGTGTCTGAGAAGTGGATCTCGGCTGCACCTTTCTTGAGGGGGTAGCCGTTCCATGCACCATCGAGGACGGGCGGCGCATCCAGATCGAGACCATCGCGCCGGGATCCAGATCCCGATCTGATCGTGCGGCCTGTCGCTGACAAGCGGAGCGGCGGTCTCGTCGCCCCGCCGAATAGCCGAACATCGCGACGAGCGCACTCTGGACCAAGGTTCGGACGATCGCTCGCAATTCTGGAACAGGGCGTGAGCGGCGCTGGCAATGGGCGCATCATCGCAATCGGCGCCAGACGTCTCGGCGTCTACGTCGTCGAACAGCCGTTGCCGCTCATCATGACCGCGCTGGTTCTGATCGCAGACGAAATATCACTCTTGATCGCGAGACCGGCAACGTCGTCGAGGACGGGTTCCATTTCGCGCCCGTCGTCTCCCGCAAGCGCAATCCGATTCTGCGGACGGTTTTCCTTGATGATCGCCCGGCGACATCTCCGGCGTCACTGATCTCGCGTCGGGCTCGGAAACCGTCGCGTCGCACTCGCTATACCCATGGATCTGGCGGCTGGGACTGCGCTGCCGAACACTTCACAGCCTTCGGGAGAAGGCGGGACGACACGCCCGGCCAGAGCATCCTCGCGGATCACCCAGCATCGACGGGCGGCTGCGGCTAAGGACGCGCGCTCGATCTGCCGCGGGAGGCGGGCGCCTTCGGCGCCGGCTTCGTCCTCGCCTTCTCGGGGCGTCGCTTGGCCGCCGGCTGCTCGTAGCGCGCCAGGAAGCTGTCCCACGCCTTGCGGACACCTTCGCGGTCGTTGTTCGCCAGCAGGTCGAGGTAAAGGCCGCGCAACACGCCCAAGGCGAGGCGGCCTTCGATCTGCGCCTCCTGCAGCGAGCGGCCGGTGCTGAGGCTGACCTTGGTGAGGGCCTCGTTCCAGTATCTGTCGAGTCCCTCGAAGAGGGCTGGTGCGCGACCGCGCAGGGCCTGGGCGAACATCTCCACATAGAGGCGCCCATAGGTCAGCATCAGCGGAGAGGTGATGTGATCCCAGATCTGGCGGATCTCGTCGGCAGGGGGCAGATCCGCCCGCTCATCCATGGCCTTCAGCGTCTCGCTGATCCGCGATTCGACTGCGTGGACGACGGCGGCCAGCAGGTTCTCCTTCGACTCGAAGTGGTAGCCGAGCATGCGGTGGCTCGTGCCAATCGCGGCGGCGAGCTGGCGCAGCGTAAGGTCGGCGGTGCCGTGCTCGCCGACATAGTCGATGGTGGCTCGCAGGAGTTCCTGGCGCGGATCCTTCTTCGGGCCGTCCCGGCGCCGCCGGCGCGCCGTCGCCTCGACGGCCTCCGGTTCTCCCGCCGCCCGTGCCTTCTTCACTCGTGCCCTCTCAGCACCCATGCCTCCTCATTCCCTCTGTCTCCCGGGCGGCCGCGTTCTTGCCGGCGTGAGCGCCGATCCCAACCCGGACATGGTAGCGCAGAAAACCTTTGGCGGGCCACGGGCTGTTCCGCCTGTGTCTTTACCGTGGAACGGTAGCCATGCCGTCATTGCGGCCGGGACGCGCGGCGCCGGGCTGCCAAGCCGTGCCGGGCGGAAGATCGGGCGGCGGTCGGTGAGGCGGCGCGTACGCTTTGGCCGGCTGGCTGGCTGGCCGGGTGCCGGGCGGCCAGGCCCGCAATGGCGAGGCGGCGGGGGCGACGCGCGATGCCACGGCGATGCTTTCGGCTTGTCTGCGGCGCGGGTCGGCCGGCCCGCCTCGACAATGCGGATCGCCCCAAGGGCCGACTGCTGCCGCAACATGGGCGGTGTAACCGGAACGGTGGGGCCGGATTTGATCCAGCCGGGCGTCTCGGCCGGAGATGGTCCGGATTGCGGATTCGGAACAGACGAGCCGCTGCGGCTCTCGGACGCCATGCATGTCGTCGAGGTGTCGTGGTATCGGAGCACAGTGTTCCATATGGAACATTATGATTGTGTCCGGGGGTCGCGTGCAATATTGTCCCGCGTGGAACATCTGAGGCCCGGTGGCCGGCTGCGGATCCGTGCCGGTCGCATGCAAAGAGATGGAAGGAGGCAGGGCTGTGAGTCATCAGCTGCACGATGGAAAGCGGGTCTCGGTGCGCCAGATCCGCGAGACCGACGCACCGCTCGAGGCGGTGTTCGAGCTGATCCGGGACTCTACGACCTGGGGCGGCTGGTCGTTCGCGCACTATGTGACAATGGAACGGCTGGGCGCGGAGGATCCGCACGGACCCGGAGCGATCCGGGTGGCGACGGCTTACTTCGTCGGCCAGGCCGTGCCGCTCACCCTGCGCGAGGAGATCGTGGAGCTGGTCCCCAATCGGCGCATTTGCTACCGGGTGCTGGACGGCGTGCCGGTGATCGCCCATCTGGGCGAGATCGACTTCATCCCGCGCGAGGGTGGGGGCACGCGGATCGAGTGGACGTCGTCGTTCTACCCCGAGGCGCCCGAGGATGGGCCGATTTTGCGCCGGCTGACTGAAAACGCGCTGCGCATCATCACCCGCCAGGCATGTCTAGCGGTGCAACACCCCGCCATCCAGCGGCCCGAGCGGCTCCAGAGGGCGGCATAGGGCGGCGGGAGCCTCGTCAGGAGCAGGCCCCGTCTCAGCCGGTTGCGCCGCCGGCGTTGGGCCCCAATTCCGATCGACGACCGCGAGAGCGTGGTCAGGTCGTCGGATGGGAACCTCTGGGAGGCTGCCGCCCAGCCCGGCAGGCGGAGCCGTCGACGGGCACCGGGCGGCCGGCCGCGGCGTCGGCCATTCCGCGGAGACGTGTGACGCCAGCTCTTGGGCGTCACGCATTCCAGGTTCGCCGGTAGAGGCTGACGACCTCATCGGCGGTGGGGACGACGGGATTGTTGGCAGGCGAACCGGAGGCCAGTGCCTGCTCCGCCATCAGGGGGATGAGCTCGTTCCAGCGGCGCTCGTCGATGCCGTAGGTGCGTGGGGTGGGCACGGCGAGGTCCGCGTTGAGGCGCGCGAGCTCGCCGACGAGCCGCTCGGCGGCGGCCTCGTCGCCATCGCCGCCGTCCGCCAGGCCCATGGCGCGGGCGCAATCGGCGTAGCGCCCCACGGCCGCCGGCATGGAGTAAGTCGTGATGACCGGCAGCAGCATCGCGTTCGACAGGCCGTGCGGCACGTGGAAATGCGCGCCGATCGGGCGGCTCATGCCGTGCACGAGGGCGACCGAGCTGTTGGAGAAGGCGATCCCGGCCTGGGTCGCGCCCAGCATCATCCTGGCCCGGGCCTCTCGGTCCATCGGATCGGCCCACACCCGCCGCAGCGACGGCGCGATCGAGCGCAAGGCGGCAAGCGCGAAGGTGTCGGAGAACGGGTTGGCCCGCCGCGACACATAGGCCTCGATGCCGTGGGTCAGGGCATCGAGGCCGGTGTCGGCGGTCAGGCGCGGGGGCATCGTCAGCGTGAGTTCGTAGTCGACGAGAGCGGCGATCGGCAGGTAGGCAAGACCGGCGCACAGCATCTTCTCGCCGCGCAGATCGTCCGTGATCACGGTGAAGCGCGTGGCCTCCGACCCGGTGCCCGCCGTGGTCGGCACGGCGATGATCGGCAAGCCCGGGGTGTCCTGGACGAACGGTGTCCTGTAGTCGGACATCTCCCCGCCATGCCTGGAGAGCACGGCGATGGCCTTGGCGCTGTCGATGGGGCTGCCGCCGCCGAAGCCGACGACGCAGTCGTGGTCGCCCGCGAGCAGGACATCGCGCGCTGCCTCGACGCAGCCGACGGTCGGCTCCGGGACGGTCTCTGAGAACACCCGTGACGCGATCCCCGCCTTCTTGAGCGAGGTCGCGAGCCTCTCGGCCCGCCCGCTTCGCAGAAGGTAGCCGTCGGTGACGATCAAGGGGCGCGACAATCCGAGCGTGGCGAGGGTTTGGGCAAGCTCGGCCGAGGCGCCGGCCCCGATACGCAGGATGCGTGGCAGATGGATCGAAACGGTCATGCTTCCTCCCTGCGACGGTACGCCCGTGATGATCGAAGGGGGCGGCGCGGGCAAGAGGCAACGCCGCACCGAAGCTGTGCGAAGATGCGGGAGACGTGCAGATGCCTCGGTTCGACTGGAATGACCTGCGGCATTTCCTGGCGGTTGCCCGCGCAGGCACCGTGTCCAGCGCCGCCCGGCACATGGGTGTCGACCACGCCACCGTGATCCGGCGGGTCGACGCCTTGGAGCAGGGCCTGGGCTCGCGTCTCTTCGAGCGCAATCCGAGGGGGTACAATCTGACCCAGGGCGGAGAGCGCCTGCTGGCGCACGCGGAGGCCATCGAGGCCGAGGCCCGGGAGGCGGAACGCACGCTCGGCGCATCTGCGCGCGACCTCGCCGGCGTCGTCCGTGTGACCGTCCTGGAGGGTTTCGGGAGCTTCTTCCTGGCGGGCCGCCTCCCACGTTTCGCGGCACAACATCCGAAGCTGCGGGTCGACGTCCTGACCATCCAGCAGATCGTCGCGCTGTCGCGGCGGGAGGCGGACATCGATGTCAGCCTGCACGCGCCCGCATCCGGCCGTTACCTGCGGGAGCACCTCACGGACTACACCCTGCACATCTACGCCCACCAGGACTACCTCAAGGGGGTGGCTCGCATCATCGACGCCTCGGAGCTGCGCGCTCATCCCTTCATCGGCTACGTCGATGACCTCGTCTTTATTCGCGCGCTCGACTATGCGGGCGAACTGGGCGGCCCGCGCCCCCGGCTTCAGTACTCCAGCCTCCAGGCGCAGCTGGAAGCGGTGTGCGCAGGGTTCGGCCTTTGCGTTCTGCCGGACTTCGTGGCGGCGCGCCGGCCGGGGCTGATGCCGGTCCTGCCGGACGAGGTGGTGCTGCGCCGGAGCTACTGGCTCGTTGCGGCGGAAAGCGTCGCCGCCAGCCCGCGGGTCCGGTCGGTCATCGGGTTCATCAGGGCCGAAGCCCGGGCGGCACGGGCCCTGTTCCTCCCGTCCGCCAGGCGTGATCCCTAGACGGCGCACCGCGCGGGAAAATGGCCCTTGCGCAAAAGTGTTCCATATGGAACACTATTTGGCGTGCTGCGGTGAGCGGGAGCGCCTGCTCGGGCCATCGCGGCTGCGACGAATTCCGACCGGCGGTTCCGCCTGAGGCGGGCCAAGGCGAGGTCGGAGCCATCAGGCCATAGACCGGGAGCCTTGCTCCTGAGGAAAGGGGGGAACGCGCGCCATGAAGGCCGCTGCTTTGCCGCAGGTGTTTGCCGCCTTCAGCGCAGCCGGATGCAGCAGAGCCGTACCGGATGCCGGTCCTGTGCTCCTCCTTCCGGCGGTCGCAGCGCTGTCTGTCGGGGTTGTCCTACGGCCCGGCTTCCGCCCTTTGGCACCTCAAGGCCAGCCTCGATCCGGACCGATCCGGCTGCGCCGCCGGGTGCTGTGCGCCTGTCGCGCTCATCCCCGGCGAAGCCGCGCCTTCAATGCTCCAACGCCGCGACATCAGCCGAGCGGACATGCCCGCTTCCTAGAATCCCACATGAACCGGAGGCCACGATCATGGCTGAGAAACCGCCATCATTCCTCGATCGCCTGAGCAGCGACGAATACGACCCATTGCCCTACACCCCGTCGGACCGGCGGGTGCTGGCGCACACCGACCAGCTGGTCCAGGGGTCCGCCGAGCGGATCAAGGTGAGGCCGCACCTCCTGCATGGGCGCGCGGCGACCGCGGCGGGGCTGATCGCATTGAACCAGGAATGGGGCGTCGACTTCTATCGGGTCCCGCCGGATGCGGTCGCCGATGATGCGACGGCGGCCGAGGCGTTTCGCGGACGGGGGATCGTCATCGACGCCCAGACGCATTTCATGGCCCCGCATTGCGCGCGGACGGTGTCGCGCGACATCGTCGTCGACATGTACAAGGCGATCATGCCGGACTGGTGGACCGAGACCAACGACCTGGTCGCCTTCACCGTAGCGGAATACATCAGCAACGTCTTCCTCGAGACCGAGACCGCGGTCGCCATCCTCACCTCCGGCCCCGGGCTGGACGACACCCGTCCGCTTTTCAACGAGGAGATGCTGGCGACGCGTGAGCTTGTGGACCGCTTCGCCGGCACCGGGCGGCTCCTCAACCACACGGTGGTGCACGCCGACGTGCCGGAAGAAATCGAAGCCATGGCCGAGTGGCGCGAGCGGTGCAATCCGGTGGGCTGGAAGGTCTACACGCCGGGCCGCCTTGGCGCCGACGGCTTCGAGCATGGCTGGATGCTGGACGACGAGCGCTTCGGGCTGCCGTTCCTCGAGCGGGCGCGCAATCTCGGGGTGCCGCTGGTCTGCGCCCATAAGGGCATCAGCCTGATGGTCGACAACGGCTCGCCGCGGGACATCGGCCCCGCGGCCAGGGCATTCCGCGACATGCGCTTCGTGGTCTACCACTCGGGCTACGAGCTGCCGCTGCACGGCGCGCCGGCCGAAGGGGCGTTTACCGACGAGACGGCAGGGCTGGGCGTCAACCGGCTCATCCAGTCGGCGCGCGAGGCCGGAATCGGCAAGGGCGGGAACATCTACCCAGAGCTCGGCACGACGTGGTTCTCGCTGATCCGCCGACCGGTGGAGGCCGCCCATGTGCTGGGCAAGCTGATCGCCTATTTCGGCGAGGACAACGTCATCTGGGGCACCGACAGCTGCTGGTACGGCGCGGCTCAGCCGATCGTCGACGCGTTCCGGGTTTTCCAGATCCCGGACTGGATGTGCGAGACCTACGGCTACAGCCCCCTTACTCCCGAGATGAAGGAGAAGATCCTCAGTCTCAACGCGGCCCGCGTTTACGGGATCGATCTGGCGGCGGCCAGGCGCGCGGCCGAGACCGACGATCTCGCCTGGGCCCGCGCTCTGCTGCAGCAGTACAAGGCCGACGGCTTTCCGGCGCTGCGCTGAGCCTCGGGCCGTTGGGAGGCTGGGCCGCTTCGGTGGCGGGAAGCGTCCCGGAGGCCGCCGGGCCCGAGCGGATCGCCCGCCGCTCTGGGCGCCTCCGGTCCGGACGGCCGTGGCCGCTCTCCGACCGGGGCCTTCCCCTGAGGCTCCGCGCCGGGCCGGCGGAGCCGTCCTCTTCCGGGTCGGCCGCCCGGGAGAGGGCACGCAGGTGATTGCGGCCGGAATTCTCTTGCAAATATGTTCCATATGGAACACTTTAGTGTTAAGGAAGGACATCAAAGGAATCGGGAGGATCCCATGAGTGCGGCGCCGGCGGCGCTTCCTCATCCATAGCGGTCCCGGGTCCGGCGGCCTCGCCGGATCCGTCCGAAGGGGCGGCGTCTTCCTCTGCCGCCGGAGCCTCGAAGATACGGCGTGGCGCGAGACGGGCGGCCGGCGAGCACCGGCGGCAAGCTGGGCGCACGCCGGCCGCGCCCTGATCCGGGCCCGGCTGCCAAGATCAAACCAGGGAGGTGAAGATGACGGTGGATGCAAGGGGCGAGAAGCTCGTCACGGTCAAGCAGGGCTGGGAGTCTGACGCACCGCTCGAAGCCGTGTTCGACCTCGTCAAGGATTCCTTGACCTGGGAGTCGTGGACGATCGCCGATCGAGTGGAGATGGAGTGCTACGGCCAGGAGGATCGCCACGGTCCGGGCGCCATCCGGGTCGTCACGGCGAGCTTCATCGGCCAGTCCGACAAGCGGGTGCTGCGGGAGAAAATCCTCGAGGTGATCCCCTACAAGCGCATCCGCTACTGCGTCTTGGACGGGCTGCCGTTCATCGACTACAACGCGCAGGTCGACTTCATGCGCCGGCCCGGGGGCGGCGTGCGCCTCGAATGGCAGGCCTCGTTCTATCCAGAGTTCGAGGGCGAGGGGCCCATGCTTCGCCGGCTCGTGGAGATGGTGTTCCGGGTGATCATGCGGCAGGCCTGCGTCGCGGTCCGGTATCCTGCGGTCCGCCGCGCGCCCCGGCTGAACGCCGCCGCCTGACCCGACAATCCCGACTGGAGAGAGGCGATGATTGACGGAACCTTCGTGTTCAACGCGGTGTCGCACGCCTGCAATCTGAGCGACGAGAACGTCAGCCCCGACCACTACGGCAACGACCTGCGCGAGCGCTTGATCGCGATCCATCGCGACTGGCAGCCGGGCGTGGGCCTGGACGCCGAAGCCCAGAGCACCGACTGGCCGGTGGAGGTCCTGGCCCGGACCCTGTTCCTTGAGAGCGGGTGCGACATGGCCGCGACGCACACCTTGCGACTGGACTCGATCTTCAAGGACGGCCTCTGTCGGCGCGAGAAGACCCTCGAGGCCGTGCGTCGCTGGCCGCAGAGATTCGTGGGCTATGTCGGCCTGGATCCGACCCTGGGGCTGGACGCCTGCCTTCGTGAGCTCGAAGAGCAGCTTGAGGAGATGCGCGGGGCGGTCGGGCTCAAACTCTATCCGGCCCAGGTGAATCCGCACCGGAGCTGGCGCATGGACGATGAGCGGCTGGTGTTCCCGATCTTCGACATGGCTGCCAAGCGCGGGATCCGGACGGTCGCGATCCACAAGGCCGTGCCCTACGGGCCCGTTCCGCTCGCGCCGTTCCGGGTCGACGACATCGACCTGGCGGCTGACGCCTTCCCGGATCTGTCCTTCGAGATCACCCATGCCGGCATGGCGTTCACCGAGGAGACCTCGATGATGCTGGCGCGCTTTCCGAACGTCTATGCCAACCTCGAGGTCACGTCGGCACATGTGAACTGGGCGCCGGGCCTGTTCGAGGCGGCGTTGGGCCAGTTCATGAAGTGGGGCGGGGCCTCGAAGATCATCTACGCGGACGGGGCCATGCTCACCCACACCCGGCCGATCATCGAGAGCATCCGCCGGTTCCGGTTCAGCCAGCGGACGTTGGATGCGCTGGGAATTCCTCAGATCACCGACGAGGACAAGGCGCTGATCCTCGGGGGCAACTACGCCCGCATCCTCGGCATCGACGTCGAGGCCGCCAAGGCGCGGTTTGCTGACGACGAGTTCTCCCGCGAGCTCGCCCGGACCGGCCTGCAGGAACCCTACTCCAACTGGCGCCGGCATCTGCAGTCCGGCGCCCGGGAGGCGGCCTGACGGCCGGCGAGGCCGACCCCCGTGCCTCCCTGCGCCCGGGTCTCGGGATCATGACGGCCGGACGGCGGGCCTCGATCTCCCGGAGGAGGGCCGGCGGCGCCCGAAAGCGCGGAGGTCAAGGCCGCGTGAAGAGGCAAGGGGGCGTCCCGCGGCAGTGACGCATGACGCGTCCTGATTCGGCCCTCCGCGCCTGCGGCCCGGGCGCCACGATGGCGCCCTCGGTTCCGGAGGCGGGCGCGTGGCGGCCTGGAAGGGACGGGCATCCCGGTTGCGCGGCGCATGCATCGACGGCGTGGGACATCGTGGATCGGGGCCCGGCTCGCTGGCCACCGCGGTTGGCCCCCGGGGACCTCATCGCAGCATTTCGGCCGCCCGGGGCGGCCTGATCGGAGGGCCGGCCATGGCGAGGCGCCGCAAAGTCATCATCACCTGCGCCGTCACGGGCGGCATCCACACGCCGTCGATGTCGCCGGCGCTGCCCGTGACGGCGTCGGAGATCGCCGAGGCGGCGATCGGCGCCGCCGAGGCGGGAGCGGCCATCGTCCACCTCCATGCGCGAGATCCACAGACGGGGCAGCCCGACCAGTCGCCCGATCTGTTCGCACCTATCCTGGAGGCCATCCGCCGGCGCAGCGACGCGGTCGTGAACCTGACCACGGGCGGCGCGCCCTGGATGTCGGTGGAGGATCGCATCCGTCCGGCCGAACGCTTCAGGCCCGAGGTGGCCTCGCTGAACATGGGATCAATGAACTTCGGGCTCTTCCCCATGCTCCGGCGCCTGGGCGACGTCCACCGCGACTGGGAGCCAAGGGCGCTGGAGGCGACGCGCGACACGGTCTTCCGCAACAGCTTCGCCGACATCGAGCACATGCTGCGGACGCTCGGCCCCTCGGGCGTGCGCTTCGAGTTCGAGTGCTACGACACGAGCCATCTTTACAATCTGGGCCACGTCCTGGACCGCGGGCTGGTCCGTCCGCCGCTCTTCATCCAGACGGTCTTCGGGATCCTGGGCGGGATCGGCGCGCATCCCGACGACGTCCATCACATGCGGCGCACGGCCGACCGGCTCTTCGGCGGCAGCTACCAGTGGTCGGCGCTGGGGGCCGGCCGACATCAGATGCCGGTCGCCGCCATGGCCGCGGCCATGGGGGGGCACGTCCGGGTCGGGCTTGAGGACTCCCTGTGGTCGGGGCCGGGGCGGCTCGCCGCCTCGAACGCCGAGCAGGTGGTCACGGCGCGGCGGATCGTCGAGGGGCTGGGCCTGGAGATCGCCACGCCCGACGAGGCGCGCGAGATGCTGGCCCTGAAGGGCGCCGACCTGCTCGCCGCAGGCTAGGACGGCATGCTGCGGTTCAGATTTGAGGACAGACCCATGACCTTTCGCTTCGACGACCGCGTCGCCATCGTCACAGGCTCGGGCTCGGGGCTCGGCCGCGCCCATGCGCTCGGCCTGGCGGCGGCCGGCGCGCGGGTCGTGGTCAACGACGCCGGCGGACCCGATGCGGCGCAGCGGGTGGAGGCCGTCGTCGCGGAGATCCGGACCGGCGGCGGCGAGGCGATCGGCTTCGTCGCCGACGTTCGAAGCCCGGCCGAGATGTTCGCGATGCGCGAGGCGGCGCTCGCCGCCTGGAACCGCATCGACATTCTGGTCAACAACGCTGGCATGCTGCGCGATCGCACGTTCCCGCGGCTCGATCTCGATGATTTTCGCGCCGTGCTTGAGGTCCATCTCCTGGGTGCCGCGAACGCGACGAGGGCGGTCTGGGATGTGTTCCGCGAGCGGCAGTACGGACGGCTGGTCGTGACGACCTCGTCCTCGGGGCTCTACGGCAACTTCGGCCAGACCAACTACGCGGCGGCGAAGGCGGGACTGGTCGGCTTCATGAACGTCCTGCACCATGAGGGGGCACGCCACGGCATACGGGTGAACGCGCTCGCGCCGGCTGCGGCCACGCGGATGACCCAGGGGCTCCTGAAGGATGCGGATCTCGCCCTGCTCGACCCGCATGCCGTAACCCCTGGGCTGTTGTTCCTTGTCGGCGATACGGCACCGTCGCGGACGATCCTGAGTGCGGGAGCGGGCAGCTTCGCGGTGGTGAAGATCCTCGAAACGCGAGGCATCTATCTCCCGGAGGATCAGCGGACGCCGGAGGCCATTGCGGCGCGGCTCGATGAGATCATGTCGCTTGAGGGTGCACGGGAGCTGACCGGTGTCCTTCCGCAGTTCGAGAAGCTGCTGGGCCCAGCCAAGGCCACGGACACGCCGTTGACCGCCGAGTGATCAAGCCCCCGTTGCCAGCCGGGTGCGCGATGCTGAAGTCGCGACCGCGATGGCTGGACGCACTGTCCGTTCTGATGGTGCGGACTGCAGCAGACCGAAGCCCGGCTGCGGACATCGTGCGGCGGCACTGCGGCCGGCCCTCGTCCTTCCCGTCGTCGGAGATCGGATCGGTGGATCATCCGCGATCATCTCAGGGCGACGTGCAGGTCGATCACGCCTCGAACCTCAATCCGGACGGAACTGACACTATCCCCACGTCTTGGTTTCGCTCTCACTCGCGTCGTACTTGGCGCGGGCTTCGATGATGTCCCGTTGATTCTCCTCGGTCCAGGCGACTAAGGCCTGGACCGTCTGGTGCAGCGTCGACCCCAGCGGCGTGAGCGCGTAGTCGACCCTGGGAGGCACAACCGGGTGGACGGTGCGCCGGACGATCCCGTCGCGCTCCAGCTGACGGAGCGTCGTGGTCAGCATGCGCTGGCTGACGCCCTCGATGTTTCGCTGCAGCTCGGTAAAACGGTATGTGCGCTGCTCCAGGAGCGCGATCACCAGCAGCGACCACTTGTCGGCAATACGGTCGAGGATCTGGCGCACCTCGCAGTCTTCGCGAGAGTCCCACTGCAGCACCCGGTAGTTCCCTTCGGTGCTGCAGCGCTCAGTCTGTAACCTTTTAGTGCCTTCTTTCATGGTCGCGGACTCCGCCTTAGGTCTTGCGCAGTAACAAGAAGGAACTGACCGGCCTGGAAGTGACTATGGCCGGACGTCCCGCGGTTGCGCAACAGATCCCTAGACCCTTCAAGGAGTCGAGCCGATGTCGACCATCGTGGAACCAGAGTCTGCGCAGAGCCGAACCGAGCGGATCAGCGGACGATCCCGAGGCGCGCTACTCGTGCTGTGCGGCGCCATCTTTCTCGAGGGCATCGACGTGGCGATGCTGAACGTCGCCCTCCCGGCGATCCGGGCCGAGCTTGGTCTGTCCACCACGACCCTGAGCGCCGTCGTCAGTGCCTATGTGCTCGGCTATGCCGGCTTCATGCTGCTCGGAGGACGCGCCGCCGACCTGTTCGGCAGGCGGCGCATCTTCCTGCTATCGCTGACCGTCTTCATCGTCTTCTCGGGCCTTGGCGGTCTTGCGACCAATGGCTGGATGCTGCTGGTCGCCCGGTTCGTCACTGGGCTCTCGGCATCGTTCATGACCCCGGCCGGGCTGTCGCTCATCACGACCAACTTCCCGGAGGGGCCCCAGCGCAACAAGGCCGTCCTCATCTATGCGGGCACGGCGGCAGCCGGGTTCTCGCTCGGGCTGGTCGCCAGCGGCCTGCTCACCGCCATCAGCTGGCGCTGGGTCTTTTTCGCGCCGGTCATCCTCTCGGCCATCCTCCTGGCTCTCGCGCCGCGGCTGATCGTCGATACGGCCTCCACCGAGGGGCGCCCGAAGTTCGATTTCCTCGGTGCGATCACCATGTGCGGGGCGATGCTTGCCGCCGCCTTTGGCGTCACGCGCCTGGAACGTGCTGCGGAAGATCTCGACGCCGCCCTCATTGCCTTTGCGGTGAGCGCCGCACTGTGGATCCTGTTCGTCATCATCGAACACGGCACGCGTTCGCCCCTGGTCCGGCTCGGCATCTTCCGGTCGGCAGCGCTGATCCGCGCCAATCTGGTCACGCTCCTCTTCGCCGGCTCGTTCTTCGGCTTTCAGTTTCTCGCCACGATCTATTTGCAGGAACTTCTGAGGTGGACGCCGCTGCAGACCGGGGCTGCGCTGTTGGCCATCGGCATCGACTCCATTCTGGCGCCGACGGTCACCCCATGGCTTGTGGCGAGGTTCGGCAACGCTCGCGTCATCCTGGGAGGCCTCGTCTTCGCGGCAGTCGGCTACGGCCTGTTTCTGCGGCTCAGCCTCGACTGGACCTACGCGACGATGTTTCCGACTATGCTTCTGCTCGGATTTGCGTTTTCGCTTGCCTACGGCCCTCTCACCATCGCCGCCACCGACGGGGTCGCCGAAGATGAGCAGGGGCTGGCCAGCGGTCTGGTCAACACCGCCTTCCAATTTGGCGCCGCCCTCGGACTCTCGGCGGTGAGTGCCATCAGCGCCGTCATCCTCGGGGCGGACGTCGCTCCGGACGCCCGTCTGGAGGCGATCCGAGCGGCTCTCCTCGTTCCGCTGGCCGCGGCGGCTCTCGGTGCGCTCGTCATGGCGACTGGCGCGGCTCGGCGCCAAGACAAGTGACGCTCACCCGCGCACCTTCGGAGATGCCGGCCGCCTGGCGGCCGGCATCTCGCCCCGCGGACCGTGGCGGCGCGCCCGGATCGGCGTCGCTTCCGCCTCGAACCACAACAGCCGGATCGAGGGGGAATTTTCATCCGAGCTCGTGCCGGTGGCAAGGATGCCTCTTGGTGTCGGTACGACAGGTGCCATAGCCTAAAAAATGCGTCAGGCAAAACCAAAGGACAGCTGCTGTCGGCGGTGGCAGGAGCTGGGAGTATATTTTAGTTCTTCGATATCAGATCTCGAAAATATTCGATATCCAGCCACTTCCGGTCGTTGATATTGGGAGGGGCGTTGGGATCTTCGGCCGCTGCCTGATCCGCCTCGGGCAAGGGCTGATCCGCGATCCCATCCATTGCTCGCGATCCGCGGCCTGGAAGCCACGGCAATCGGGAGTCGCTCCTCCGCACCACCGGGGCCGGGAAGATGAGTCTTGGGCGTATCGGCGACGTTCGATTCGGGCGCTCCGAGCTGCCGGCATCGAGATTCCCGGCGCGGGGGCCGGTGCCGCGGGCAGAAGGGCTGACGCCACAGCCCAGAGGCCCGGTATCGCCCCCGCCGGGTCACCCTTTGGCCTGGGTCGGGGAGATCACTTCGGCCGAGAATGAACTCGCGGCCATGCGGGGCTCGAGCGCCGCGGCGCAGCAGACCGACGGCATCAACGGCAAGTCACGGCACCTCCTCGAGCTTCGGAGCATGGTGCAAGCTACGGCGCAGCGGGAGACCGCTCTGGCCCTGGTGGGGGCTCCCCCGGATCAGTGGCAGCACCGAGCCGCCGAGACCCTGGTGCGGTTGAACATTCCCCAGATCCCTGAATCCGTGCGGCCCTTCATTCTGGCAGGGGTCCAGGAGGCGCTGGACGCGGCGCCGGCAGGCGAACGGTCGGTGAAGCCGCCGACACTCACCGTGACGGCTGCGGATCCGAGGACGGGGGCTCTGGCGGGCATCGCGGAATCCGCCAGGCAAGGGTCTGCCGACGCGCCGTTGAGCACGGAGACCCGGCTGGCCCGGGCTGGCGCCGGCGCGTTGATCTGGGAGTGGCAGGCGGCCCAGGACAGCGGCGTTGCGGATGCGCTCGAGCAGCAGGCCCGGGCCTACGAGCAACTGGACCCCGGCTCCGACCGCGCCGTCCAGGCCCGGCTGCGGGCCGACGCGGCCGTCGCGCGGGCCCTGGCGGATGGCGGACAGTCTGCCCTGTACCGGGCCGAGGCGAACGAGCTCCTGTTGTCGCCCGGCGGGAGGGCGGCGCTTCCCGGCGCCAAGCGCACGCTCGACGGGGGGCTGGCCCCGCTCGGACGGCCGTGGTCGCCGGCGTCGCCCGAGGGCACGCTGGAGCAGGCGAGGATTCGCCGGAGCCAGATCGCTGGTCAGGCCGGGCTCCTGAACGAGGCCTGGTCGCACGCTGTCGCCGCGTCGCGCGCGGCCTCGTCCACGGAGGCCAAGCAGGCTGAAGTGGCGCAGCTCGAAGGCGCGCACGGCCGCCTCCTGATCTCGGCGCCCGTGCTTCCCGACCCGGCAGGGGACGACGATCTGAAGGGGCGCTTCGAGGTCGAACTCCAGTCCTACGAACAGGCGGTGGTGGGGACGCGCGGCCGGCTCGCGGTCGCCAAGGCCGAACTCGAGACGCTGGCGGCGACCGTCGGCGCCGAGCGGGCCTTCGCCCGGGAGCGGCTGGCCGAGTTCGGGCAGGCAGCCGGCACGATGCCGTCCCCGACCGGCCCGGCTGCGGAGGCACCGGAGGACGCGCAGGCAGAGGCGATATCCGCGCGAACGGCCCTGCAGGCCGCTCAGGCGCAACGAGAGCTGGCCGCGGCGCAGGAGGGCCTCGCCCGCATCGAAGCCGAGGCGGGCCAATTCCGGATCGATCGCCTGCAGGAGCGGTTGTGGGAGGAGGGAGAGATCTCGCTCGTGCGGGAAAGGCGCATGCGCCTTCTCAGCGACACGGGTCTTGCCGACTGGGGCAACCGGGCGGACAAGCCCTTGGTTGAGCGTTTGGACGCCCCGGAGCTCGAGGACATCTATCCCTATACCAGCCTGGAATGGGACGAGTTGTCCGCGCGCCGGGCCGATGCGAACGAGCGGTTGTTGCACGCCCGGAAGTCCAGCCTGGAGATCGCGCAGCAGGTCAACACCGAGACCCGCGCGACAGCGCGCCAACGCATTGCTGAGCTGCGCGGCAGGGGCGTGGTCACGGTCGCGGCCGACGTCGATGCGCCGGCGCCGGGGCTGTCCGGCGCCAGTGTCGAGGAGGCCGAGGAGGCGCTGGCGCAGCTCACGGCCGAAGGCGAGGAGATCGCCGGCCAGCTCGAATTCGTGAACTTCACGCTTGGGCAGCCACCCGAGGCGCGGGCCGATCCGGCGAAGATGGCGGCGGTCGAATACCGCTTCGTGATGGAGGATCCGAAGCGGCTGCAGCCCAGCTTCAACGCCTTCGCCAGGACGATGGAGCAGTTGCCGCGAAACGCGGACGGTACCGTCACGCTGACGGTGGGACCCCAGCTCGAGAATGTCCTCGGTGCGGCGCTGGGCCTGCGCCCCAACCGGCCGGTGCAGGCTTCTGCCGGGGCGGTGGACGATGCACTCTATCCGGGGGCGCCGGGCGAGGGGCTGGCGTCGGCTGCCGGATCGCTGGGCACGGCGCGGGAGGGCGACGGGGAAGACTGGTACTCGGGCCGGTCGCAGCAGCAGCTCACACCCGTGATCGACGAGCTTCTCGGTGTGACCGGTGCCGGGCCCGGGAAGACAATCAACGTCAAGATCCACCCCGTCGTCATGGCGTTTCCCACCGGAATCCGTTCCACGGTGCTGATCGAAGCCCGCGGCAGCGGCGGCGAGACCTGGTTCATCGACGACGAGGGTGGCAAAAACACGAGCGTCGACGACTTGCGGACGCAGCTTCCCGCTGGAGGCAAGCTGTTCCTGCCGAAGGGGCTGTCGCTGGCGCGCATCGGCGGCGATGTCCAGATCGAAGAGATGGACTCGCATCTCACCACCGGCGGAGAGGTCTTCAGGGCGGTGGGCGATTATGCCTCGGTCGGTCTCAGCCTCTTGGGAACAGGCTTGACGATGACCGGCGCCGGCGCGCTTATCGGCGCGCCGATGCTCGTCGCGGCCGGATCCTGGGGCATCTACAGCACGGTCGACTACACCGCTGACCGCATCCGGCATGGGCGACTGACCGGCTGGGATGTGTTCAGCGGGGCGCTCGGGCTCGGGGCGTCCGCGGTGCCTCTCGGGGCGGGGCTGGTTCGTATAGGCGCTTCCGGTGCGGGGCGATTGGGCAGCGCCCTCACCGGCGCGGCGCAATTCGAGGGCCTCCACGGCATGGCGGGACTGGGGCGTGCCTATACCGGCCTCTCCGGCGCGCTGGGCCGGGCCGCCGCAGCGCTGGAGCGGAGCGGCCTGTTCGTCGGAGCGCCGCTTGTCGCCGACCAGATGTGGAATCTGGCGATCCACAGCGGCGAGATGAGCACGCGCGACCTGCTGCTCGGCGTTCTCGGTCTCGGCGACATGGCTTTCGGCATGAGCGCTCACCAGTTGAGGGCCAAGTTCGAGGCGAGAGCTGAGGCGACCGATCCGTTGGGGGTCGGAGGGTTCGACTTCGGATCGGGAGGATTTGGCGAGCGGGACTATCAAGGATCTGCGCCGTCCACGCGCCTCATGAAGCTCTACGAGGCGGGGCTGGATGGCGTCTACCGGGACAGTCACAAGTTGCTTAGCCACGAAGCCGGCCGGATTGTGGTCGATGGTGAAGTGGCCGACGTCCGCGTGGCCGCCGAGGAGCCGGCGGCCGGCCCGGAAACCCCGCATACCGATCGCTGGACGGAGCCACGGCCTCAGGCGGCACACCGTGAGGTGGCGGTGGGCGAGAATCTGGTTCCGGCCTCGTCCCGTCTAGCGCCCATCGCGGCGCTCGGGCCGGAGGGAAGAGGCGAGAGGGCGATTGGTCCGGCGGCTTCGTCCGACGCCCCGTCCGTCACAACGCCCCGGCCCGATCTTGTGCAACCTCCGCAACAGCGACCGCCGGGCGAGGAGCCGGGGAGGATTGCCGCTGCCGGGCCCGCGTCGCGGCATACCGATGCTTCGGGGCGGGTCCTTTCCCGCGACGGCGGGTCACGGCCGGGCGCTCCCTCGGGCCGGGACGCGCGCTCCCGCCCGGAGACCGGGCCGGTGACGGCTAGGACCGACGCGGCAGGTCCGGGCCGGGGGACGATCGGCCCCCGCCGCGACCCGGCCTCCGGACCCGTCGCACCGGCCGGAGCCGCGCCAAAACCGCGCGATGACGCCCGTCGCGGCGCGGGCGGGCCCGTCGCCGACCCCGCGGTCCGACCCGGTGGGGCGGGCGATCAGGCGTGGCACGGTTCGGTGTCCGGTCTGTTTGGCGGTGTCGAGAGGTCGAACGACAGGCAACTCGGATCGGCTGGCCGGCCTCCGGCCGGGACGCCCGCAGGAGACAAGGTACCGCCCGTCGATCCCCTTGGCCAGAGCCCGGGACGGGGGCTTAGCCCGCCGGGTGACGACCGAGCGCCCGGCATGCCGCGTGCGACTGATGGCCCTGATGCAGGGCCTCCGGCCACCCCGCGGGGTGGGGACGGAGACCAGTCGCCCGACGGACCCGGCCGGTCTGGTCCGGATGATGTTCGTAGCCCTGCGCAGGACCCGACCGCCGGCGGGCTCCGACCCGCGGTCAATCCGGCGCAACCAGGATCGGCACCGGCTCCCGGGGCGACGGCGCCCGTCGATCCGACGCGCGTGAATCCCGTCACCCGGGATCATGGCTCAGCACAACAGGGCGGGCCTCAGCAGGATGGAGCTCGGCCGTCCCCAGCGGACCAGGGAGGGATCCAGAAGCTTCCGCCCAGCGCTGTGACGGGCCATGGGGGCGGCCGGACGTCGGCATCGGATCCGGGCGCGGGCGAGGCCACGGTGCCTGGTCAGCTGGTCGAGCCGGTGGATCGCGACGGCACCGGTGGCGGTCGCGGCCGGCGAGAGGATCAAGACGGTGAGAGCCGCCCTGGTGGATCCGTCCCGCCCACGCGGGCGGAGGCCGCGACAGCGGAAGGGTTCGACCCCGCCGAGCTGCTGAACGTTTACGAGTATATCCGGAGGAATTTCGGCGAAGAAGTCTGGGAAGCCGACGCACGGATCCTCCCTTGGTTGGGAGAGCGGATGGGGGGCCGTCTGGCGAGGCTTCGACAGTCTTCGGATGACGGGGACTGGGTTGGGGCGGACCTCGGCTCTGGCCCAGTCCCTTTGGGTGGCTTGGTCTTGCAAAGACTCGGTGCATCCCGTGTCGACATGCTGGAATACGCGGCTGCGGCTCGTCAGTACCTGCACGATTTGTTTGCCATCCCGGATCTGAGCAACCACGAGATCTGGGGGAAGTACGAACCCTATACGGGTGGAAATCTTGCGTCTCTGAAGCCGGGCATCGGCTTCGTGGATCTCTTTTCTCCTGCCGAGAGGCTCCGCGACCGGCACAAGGTGATCACGGCACTCACCGTTCTGGAGTCGATCACCCCCAACGAGGCCGCTTTTCACCAAGTGACCCTCAACGCGCTCGATACACTCGAGGCCGGCGGGATTGCGGGGTTCACATTCATGGCCGGGTCCCATAGCTGGACCGATGGGGCCGGCCACCTGTTTCCCGCGGCTGGAGTCTCAAGAGAGAGAATCGAAGCTTTCGTCAGGCTGATCGATCCGGACGCCGATCCGGACGCCGATTTCTACTTCGTCGAGCGCGATCCGGACGATGGTCATTCGGAGTATGAGGGCTTTCTGGCTGCGGTGCTGCAGAAGCCGGTGAACTATAGCCGGGCCTCCATCGAGGAGAGGCTGCAAGGCTGGTACGAAGAACCGGCGCTTGAGAGTGCTGTTGAGGGGGCGTCCCAGGACGAGCGGGCGGCCTCCTCGCATCGTCCGGATCCGGCCATCGGGAACGAAGCAGCGCGGCCGGTCCGATGGGATGAAGATGGCGTATCTGGATCGGATTCCGACCCGGGGCCATCTGCAGCCTCCAAGCTTCCATCCGGAAGCACGTCGGGGCCAAGCGATACGATCCATGGAGGAGCGGGCGAGCCTTCCGCCGCGGTCGAGCAGGCGGGCGCCGGGGCGCTGTCAGTGTCGCAGACGTCGGAGAATGCGGATGGGACGGAGCGGGTGCTTCCCCGAGGTTCCCAAGGGGGCGGTCTTCGTCGGGAGGTAAGGGCCGATCCGGCCTCTCGCTCTCGTCCGGGAGCCGACCAGGCAAGGCCGGTCGCGGCACGAGACGATTCCCGAGGACCAGGCCGCACGTCGTTGGGCTCGCGTCACCGCCCGGAGCCCGAGTCCGGCGTCCCCGCGATGGTCACGTTGAAGCCGCGTAGTACCGGCGAGGGCGCGGAGCGGCCTGCAGCCGATATCACTATCCGTCTCGGGACATACCTCGAGGGGCCGGACGGTGTTCGCGCAGTGCCGGAAGCCCCTTCGGCGAGAATCGGAGATAGTGTGTCTCCCGGCCACCCTATCGTCGACCCTCTTGAGCGCAGGACGGCGGAGGGGCCCGCCATGGCGGATGAGGATAGCTCTTCGCGGCAGGGGCCGACCGGGAGCGAGTCTAGAGCACACCGCGGATCAGATCCGGATGTCGTGCCTGAGTCCCTGGTACCGCGGCCCGGCTCGGGGGAACGGCAAAATGGCGGGAATCCAGGACGCGAACCATCTGTCGACGCCGTAACGGGACGTCCGGGAGATGGTCGGTCAGAAGCCGCCTATCATGCGTCCGCGAGCGAACCGTTGCCCGTCGAACCAGCCGAAGCCGACGGGCTTCCTCGCGTTGCGCGGAAGCTGACGCCTGCCGAGTTGGCACAAAACCTTGAGGCAGCGCTCGCTATCCTCGGCCGCATCGCTCGCGACTTGCCGCCGATGCCGGAAATGCCGATGTCGGTGCTGGCCGATCAGTGCAGCCGCTCTCCGACACTAATGGAGCTCATACGTGTCGCCGACCGAAGAAGAATTCGTATCTTCAGTAGTACTCAGGGGAATTGGTATGATCATCTCACTAATAAAATCCATGTCAGTCCGCGAATATTGGGATTCTTGCTACGGAGAGAGTCAGTCGATGCGGAGATGTTCGCTACTGAGATGATAAGATTTCTAACGCACGAGTTAGCTCACGCATATTATTCAAATTCAGTCTCGCGGCGGGAGATTCTCGACAGTCAAGAGCCGCTCGGAATTTTCGGCGGCATAGAGGCGCTCGGAACGGTCCCACGTCCGGAGGATTTCGACAGCTCCGAGATGTTTATGGTCAAGCGCGTCTCAGCCAGTTTAACTGAGGAGGGATTTTGCCGGCTGACTGAATATCTTGTCGAGGGCGAACGGATCCACAACGGCGGCACGCCGGGCTCCCGGAATGAGAGGCACGGCGCCGACCGAGCCGTGTTCGCCCGCTACCTGGCCAGACAATTGGATTTGCCGCAGGCTTGTCAAGCCATGGGTGATCTGTTCCGGACTAAGCAGTGGCCAGCGGGCGGCATCACGTATGAAAAACACTATGCCAATATTGCGAAGGAGATTTGGTTCATTTCTCGCAGAGGCTATCCGAAAGAAGTCTCGCCCATTAATTCTGCCGATGACCCAAATCCGACGCTTCAGGACGATAGTGGGGAAGAGATAATCGACGGCGATAGAGGTGGCGCCTTGGTCACTGACCGTGAGGCTGCCACCCCCCCGGCGCGGGCCGGAGACTTACCACCGAAAGATCCGCCGTCGAACGACGGTCCTCCAGCCCCAGCGGACTCACCGGACCCGGACGAGGTCCGGCGGCTGGCAGAAGTCCGTTCCCTGATTGGTGACGCGCGGGCGCTGATGGACGAGATGGGGGGCCTGGATGAGGACCGGGCTGCTCTCGATACGCTCTCCCGCTATCTCGACACCTATGGTGTTGTGGATCCCCATGGGGTGGAGCAACTGCGTTTCCACCTCAGCCGGCTGGTCGGCGGGTACGAGGAATACCGCCGGGGAGCGACGGATCATTTGAGAGATCGCTCCGTCTACACCCTGTCGACCCGAGAGCAATCATTGCAGGACATCACGTCTCTGGCGTTTGCTGCGCAGACCATACTTCTCGACGGCCGGACCGTTGCCTCCGCGGGGTTGGAGCCCGGGAATGGGCCTCCCCTCGTCTATGGTCGGGCAGAGGAGCGGCAGCCGTTTCTGATCAACGGTGACGCGCAGAAAGGTCCGCAAGCTCCGCTGGTGCTGCCCCCGGACCTCGTCGAGAGTGGCGTCCTGCCGGTTGCCTTGGGCGGACAACGGGCCTTCGCGCAGGGCATCGACGGCGGGCTGGTCTCCGAGGCGCAACTCGCTCGTGCAATCGCCGACGCACCGCTTCGCCGTCCGGACGGCTCCGAGACAAGTCTCGGTCGCCTGGCTCAGGAGGGAGGCCCTCTGCCGAAGATCCTCCTGCTCGTGGACGAGGCGGGGGTTCCCGGCGGCTATGCCAAGCCCTTGGCCGATGCCCTGGCGAGCCGCCTGGGCCGTGACGACATCGCCGTGCTGGCACCGGACGGCCTGGTCGACCCCATCCTCGACGGTCCGCTCGAGCTCGACTCTGGAGAGGTCGTCCAGCCCGGGCAGTTGACCGTCCTGCGCCGCGACGGAAGCGCCGGCGGGCTGATCGAGCATCGGCCGGGGCCGGCAGCGCAGCGGGTGCCGTCGCTTCAGATCCGCATGCCGGATCTTTCCTGGGGCGGACAGACCGTATCCGCGGTACCGGTCGGTGTGTACGCCGTCAGTGCGCAGGTCTTTGGAGGTAAGGTTTTCGCCGACCCCTATCGGCCGGAGAGCCGCGGTCAGGGCTACACCCCAGCGGAGTTCGCCGCCTATCTGCTTGGGGGCGACTACCGGCCGGGACAGCCGGTGATGTTGCTTTCGAGCTATGGCAATCAGGTTGCCGGCGCGCTTGCCGAAGCACTGAACGCGCCGGTGATCGCCACATATGGATCGCTCGCCAACGGAGTGGGGTTGGCGCGAGAAAGCTCGAAGGTTGTCGATGACAGCCGCCGGCCTGCTGGGTGGATCATCGCGGATGCGCTGAACACGTCTTTCGCGCAGCTGGCGTGGGAGCCGCAGCCGGAAGCTGTGCCCGGCGACTCGTCAGACGACGATGAAGACGGCTCGGACAGTGACGAAGAGATCCGTGGTGGCGTATCGCCGCTCCCCGGGCCTGTCGACATGGGGGCGTCCGGCGGCGGGGCCGCGGAGGCCCGTACTGACGCTTCGGCAGGCCGGATGGCTTTCCCGGTCGACGTCATGAGCGAGTTGACTCCCGGTACGAAGGTTCTGGGCATCGGGCAAAGCCTCGATGATTTCGGCAGGATGCTGCGGCGAGACGGGGTCGACTACAGTGACTTGCGGTTGGACGGAAAGGGCAACCCTCTATCCTCCGGACAGTTCGATCACATCTTCGTCGATCTCTCCAGTTTTGATGGACGAGGTAAGAACAAGGGCAGAAACAAGAAGACATTCAAAACACTGCTGAGTCGGATCAAAGTTGTTCTGAGGTCTGGTGGAAAAATGCACCTTGTGGGTGTTCCAAATTCGAAGGTTCTTCAAATTGTTCTTGAAAATATCCCTGATCTCGAGCTGACCAGGAATGAAAAGGCTCCTCACCAAGCGTATTGGCGGATTACCAAGACAGCGCCTGCTGAAGCAAGTAGCCGCGGCGTCGCACGTCCGCCCGAGCCCGCCGTCACAGAGCCGTCCGGTTGGTCTGCGGAGGCTCCCGCGGAAGTTGGGGCGGATGGCGACGCAACCGTCGCACGCGGTGCGGGTGCGACGGAGCCCGCTATCGAAGCCGGCTTCGGCGGTCGCCTATCAATCGGTCCGAATGGAGAGAAGGTAGGCAGCGACTCGGCAGAGCTGAATGTGGCCGGCCAGAATTCTGAGGATGGCCGGCCTCCCGCAAAGACGAGCGATGGACCGTCGCTGCCCCCCCCGCCCCCGCCGCGGCCTGTCGCTGGCGACTGGCCGGATCCCGAGGATGGGGAAAGACCGGGAGCGGAATTGCCACCAGATCAAACGGCTGGCTCGGAGGTCGAAAGCGATGTTGTCAGTGCCGGCCCGGTCCTTGGTGTCAACGAAGATGCTTTGCTTGCTGCGCTCAAGAAAAGAGTCGATCCGGAGTTCAGGGGGCGACTTGTCGAGTATGTAAAGAAGAGGCAACGGATCACGTTTCGCGATTACATGGAGTTTTGCCTCCAGGGGTTGGATGGCCGGGGTGGGTATTACAATTCAGGTATGGTCGACATCAGCATTCAGGCTGGAGAGGCGGGCTCGACAATTGGCCTGGATAGCGTTGGTGACTTTGCGACGGCCCCGGAGCGCAGCAAAGACCTTGGTGGTGCGATTGCAAACGCGCTTGATCGGATGCATGAGGCGATGGGGCGGCCGAGCGACTTCGAGATTGTTGAGATGGGCGCCGGAAACGGCACTCTTGCGCAGGCCATACTTGTAACGGCACGCCACCGCCACCCCGAACTATATTCAAGTGTTCGATACACGATTGTGGAAAGAAGCGAAGGATTGATTCGGAGGCAGAAAAAAATTCTGGAGGGAGAGGCCGTCGATTGGATTCATACTAGTGCAGTCGAAATTCCAAGGCATGATGTCATTGGTGTGTTTCTGTCAAATGAGCTTGTCGACGCCTTTCCGGTTCATAGAGTCGTGCGGAGGGGCGGTGATATTCGGGAGATTTACGTAACTCTCGACAAGGAGGAGAGATTTGTCGAGGTGGAAGGCGACCTGAGCCCCGAGTTGGTTGCTCGAGTGGCTGAGCTTGACATCTTGTTGCCGTCCCGATCTGCATTGGCCGATGGTCAGGAAATGGCTGTGCCGCTGGACGCTACGAAATGGATGAGGTCTGTCGACAACGCGCTTGGTCGGGGATACGTCCTTACGATCGACTACGGCGCTCCGGGATATCACCGACCCTTTGCCTTCTATAAGAAGGAACTCCCGATCTCAGCGGCCTATGAGGCCCCTGGCGCCGTCGATATTACGTACTTGGTAGACTTCGCCGCCCTGCAAAGCGTCGGCCGAAAGGGGCGGCTGCGACCGAGCACGCTCCCTAACTTGCCGGGACTTCAATTGCAGCGGCGCTTTCTCATAGAGAGTGGGTTCTCGGGAGCCGCCCAACCTGGCGGCGCACTATCTGGGCATCGGCTGTTTTGGGTACAAATCCAGGAGAAGGTTCCCTCCGCGGAGGTGCTGCCACGGGGTGTGTCTGACTCGAGAGGCGGGTCGGTCAAGGCACTCGGCCAGCCCGAAGGTCGAGACGAGGGTGGCCGGCCGGAAGACAATGAAGGACCGCCTGATGATCCGCCCGACGGTGATGGTGGCGGCGTCTCGCCGTCAACCACACCACCCGCAACGGTGCCGCCGGGAGGTGGTGGTCGTGTTCTCAACGATGACGAGATCGCGAGTCTTGATCCGTCCGCTCCTTCGACCCAGACGGGCATTGTTCCGCCCCGGGATCCGCCGCCGGCGGACGGTGATGGGCTGGATCCCGATGATGACGGGACAGGGCCGGGAGGAGACGCTCCTGGAGATCCCGCGGTCGGCCGGCAGATCCTCGGTGTTGAGCCGCACTTCTCCGGCTCGGAGGTGAGAGAGGGCGCGACCGAGCCGTTGGCGGGCGGCGATCGGCCCGATCTCGACCGGCAGGCATCGATTCATTCCAGCACAGAGTCTCAAGGCGCCGTGCCCGCAGCAATCGAACCCACCAACGCGGCGTCGAGCTCGTTCTCTCCTCGCGATGACAGCGGCGGGTCAGGTGATGGCGGAAAACCACAGCTAGAGGCTGCGGCTGCCGATTCGTTGGCGACCGGTGACGGATCTCGGCTAGACGAAGACGGCGGAGATACACCCGAGGATCCGGCCGGTGGAGGTCTTCCACCGTCTTCTCCACGATTCGGCGCGGCGGGCGGGGGCGGGAACCCTGCCGCCCCAAGACAACCCGGTGAGCTCCTGAGCATCGTGTCGACCGGGACTTCGGATGAGGGGAGTGGCGGCCGAGCCGGCCAGGGGCTCGAGGTTGTGCCAGAGGAGGTTCCAGAGCCCGATGCAGAAGAGGTGGGCGGGACAGATCCTTCCGTAATCGCGCAGACGGGGCGTTCAACGTCTCGGCCTATCCCTACGGAAGCCGACATACTGCCGCTGCTGCATGATCATCGTGATTCTTTGACACCTCTATGCTTTGAGTTGAGAGAACATTTAGAGTTTGTCCGCGAGACACAGCGAGATGAATTAGGCGTCACCTACGATCAGGTGATGCCTCATGCCGTAGTTCGTGCGCCGATGCGCCCATTCGTCGATGAAGAAATCAATCCATGGGACCTCATGGCAAGAGGCTTGTCACAGAGAGACCGGCTCGCCTTCTTCGACTCGGTTCTCACATCCCGAGACCTAGGGAATGATCAGGCAGTGTCTCGGATTGCGTTCTCAGACGCAGAGGAAATCTTTGTTGATCTTGCGGATCGTGATGTCCTTTTGTTGCCCTCTGGAACGGTCCAGATACCGTTCGGGGCATATGGCGAGCAATTCTCATACGATCTGGTGCGGGCGACCGGCATCTTAGCACGTATTGCTAAACACAAATCCGAGCAATCAACATTACGATTAACAAATAGTAGATCGGATCTGTTTGAGTCAACAATTGCTGGTCATTTTAGAAATAGAGATGATTTTCATAGTGATTACAATTCCGCGCTTGCGGTGTTGCAGGAAGGAATTATTGGTCTCGCAGATGGTGTATGGATGGCAACTGCGGACGCGATAAATGCGCCCCGGGACCCATTGGAAGCTTTGAGAGCGCTAGTCGAGAACCGCATTCCGCAACAAATTGCACTTCGCTTTGGCAGCGGGGTGCTCGCGCCATCGAGGTCAAGCGGCCGATTCATACGCAACCTCGTTATCTGGAGAGATGGGGTCCCGATTCTCAATCCCCAACTCATGCCAGCAATCCATGACCAGAAACGCGAAATGGCGAAAGCTGAGAGAGAGGGGGCGGTGGAGGAAGGGCGGCCCGAGCCAGCATTCGGTCGCGGTTGCCCCGTCGCTCATCCTGTTCGCGATCAGGATAACGATGGCTCCTCTTCGAGCGGGGTGCAGGCACTATCCGAGGCCCTGCTGCGTATCATGAGCGACTTAGCTGAACGTCGAGAGGCGGGAGGTCTGGACCCGGTGCCGGAGGTCCCGGGGCCGCACAACAGAGCTCAGCTGGATCTCCGAGTCATTCCTTCAGATACCACGCTTCCTGAGTTGGTCAGGGACCGCGATGCGTTCGATTTTGCGTTAGGATGGACGAGACAGAAAGTCGATCCGACCTTCAATCCGCTCGAAGATCTTCCTGGCGAGGAGATCGGTGAAATTGAGGGGGGCGCGCTGATTGCGCAACAGGCACAAATTCTTCTTTTCACGAAGTATTGGAAGACATCAAAGAACCATCAGGCCCCACAGAAGGAGGTGAGCAAGTACCAATCCAGGATCCTGGGGGCAGTTGCCGATTGGAACGGGTCTCGGTTGGAACAGCAGCACGAGGCTTCGTTCGCAGATGCTTCGGGTGCTCGCGCAGTGGCCGAAGAGGTGGGGAGTCAGGAGCGTTCTCAAGTCGAGGACCTTGGAGACGATGGCGATCGGGCACGCCGGCATATAATGTCGCTGGAGGGACGGGGCACAAACCGAGCTGGAATTACGGAAGGCGAAGAAACAGCCAGGGGAGGCCTGACGCCAGAGGCGGATGAGCTGAAGGCGAGCGTCGGCGAACTGCATGTGAAGATCATGCCGCCACCGAACGGTGAGTTGGCGGCGGCGGTGGAGTACCCGGACCCGCAGGACGTCTGGCTGTACGGATTTGTGAGCAAGGCAAGTGCCCTCGGAGTGTCAAGGGGGACAGCCTCGGCACTTGCCGGGGGGCGGCCTTTGCTGGGGCCGCCGATGGACGCCGTGACGGGGTATTACGACGGGCGGACCGGCCTGAGGGAGGCCGAACTTGAGCGGGCGCAAGCCTATGTTGGAGAGACCGGGCAGCCCTCCTTCTATGTGTCCGGAGACATTGCCAATCTTGGCGGCCTCAACCAAGCGATGAGAAATCGGGCCGAGGTGGCCAACGTTCATTTCCGGGCGCTGACAGATATCCTGCGTGGCACTCTCGCAGAGGCCGGAGCCGCCTTGGTGCCGATGCGGACCGGCGGCGATGAGGTTGGCCTCGTGGTGGTCGGGATCGACAAGGAGGTCTTGAGCGCGGCCCTTGGCTTGGTGGAGGACCGCATCCAAACTTATGTCAGGGCTGCCGATCTGGCAGGCATCCCGCATCCCAAGCATCCCGGCGAGAAAGGGGTTGGGCTTCATCTCGGATTGGCCGAGATTCTTCCCGGAATCTCACGCGCGAGCATCTTCAACACAGCTGACCTCGGCGTCGATAGGAGCAAGGCACGGAATGTCGCAGGAGAGCAGGGACACGCGATTGGGGCTGACGGGGCTGACCCCGGAGCAGCGCGAGCGACGAATTCGGGAGCTGGAACTGCAGTACGAGCGCGAGCGGACGAAAGCGCGGGCAGAGCTGGAGTTTCGGAGGGGGAAGGAACAGGCGGAAGAAATCTGAGTTCCGAAGCGAGCGATCTTAGGGCAAGTGTCGACGAGTTGGTTGCTCGGATCATGCCGCCGAGCAGCGAGGTGGTGGCCGCGGTAGAGTATCAGGCCCCGAGCGAAGTCTGGCTGCACGGCTTTGTGAGAAAGGCGACGACACTCGGCGTTCCGGAGGAGACCGCCTTGGCGCTCGTTGCGGGGCCGCCCCTGCTGGGGCCGCCGGTGAACGCCGTGACGGGGTACTACGACGGGACGACCGGTCTAAAGGAGGCCGAGGTCGAGCGAGCGCAATCCTACGTCGACGGAACCGGACGTCCTGCCTTCTATGTGTCCGGAGACATCGCCAATCTTGGTGGCCTCAACCAGGCGATGGGGAACCGGGCCGAGAGGGCGAACGTCCATTTCCGGGCCTTGACCGACATTCTCCGCGGCACTCTGGCCGAAACCGGAGCCGCCTTGGTTCCGATGCGCACCGGTGGGGACGAAGTCGGCATCGTTGTGCTCGGGGCCGACGAGGAGGCCTTGAGCGCGGCCCTTGATCTGGCGGGAGACCGCATCCAAGCCTATGTCCGGGACGCTGGCTTGGCGGATGTCCCGCACCCCAAGCATCCCGACGAGAGGGGGATTGGACTCCATCTCGGATCGGCCGAGATCCTGCCCGGGATCTCCCCCGAAAGCATCTTCAACACAGCCGACCTCGGCGTCGACAGGAGCAAGACGGCCCAGAGCTCGCGCGAGGACAACAGGGTCGCCGAACCATCCCTCAGGGAAAGCGAGGCTTCGGGCCAGGGCGGCGACGAGCCTGGTGAAGAGGGGGAAGCGGATGGTGGCCGCGTCTCTCCGTCTCCCGAGCCTCGGGACACAGGCCCGTCCTCCGGAGCCAAGGCAGTCCCCGGGGATGTACCTGAAGCGGATCTGCCCGCTGAAGCGTCTGCTGCAGCCAAGTCCGCGGCGACTGACGAGGCGGATGCCATTCAATCGCCGGAAGCTGAACAGGCGCTGCGAAAGGCTAACGACCTGATCGAGGAACTGCAGCCGGAGCGAAACGGGCTTGATCGGGATGCCATAGGCGCTGTGCTGGCGCGCCTCGCCGAAATCGGCGCAAACGCACGATCATTGCCGCCTGCCGTTACGGAGGCGCTGTCGGCAGTGCGTCGGTTGGCCGGCAACCGTTGGCTGACAACACTCCAGGCCCTTCGAACGATGGAGAAGCACGGGGCCGACGCCAGGCTGCAGGGCGAATGGTTGCGCGAGGCCGTGATCCATCCCTTGGCCGAGGCTATGCGCAGCGCGCGAGCCACCGTAGAGGCGGGAGATGGCGCCGAGATCGTCGGACCGAGCATATTGGCCGCAGGGGAGGCTCGGCGAACACCGGGTAGAAGGGCTCTCGATTCCCTCGTTGCCAAGGCACGGGTCGTGGAAGATCTGCGAGAGGCAGCAGCCCTGCTTCCCGGAGATCTGCCGGCCTTGTACCCCTTCTATCCAGGGACGACTCTTCCGGGACCTCCCGAAGGAGAGCGGCCCATTGAGCCCCGGAGGATCGGCATCCTTCCCGGTCGCCAGCGCTGGAAGGACTTCCTGGCGGAAAACGAGGGGAACGAGGCAGCGCAGCGCGCCGTCGAAGACGAAGTTGGAGACTTTCTCGAGCGAGCCGCGCTCCCTCTCCGTGCCGCGGACCTTGACGATGTCAACGAAGGCCCCGCTCGCGTCGAGCTGCCTCCCGACGTTGCCGGCGCCCGGGCTAAGGCCGAGACGGGCTATCGTGAGTTCATGGCGCGCACGGGCGATCAGGCGCCGCGGATGAGTAGCGGAAAGCTGCTCACGACCCTGGATACCCTCGGCGAGAAGCTCCAGGCGGCAGCCCGAGGCGTCAAGAACGTGCTTGGCGGCTCGGTCGAACCGGTCGGCCTGGCGGATATGCTCCGGAACGGACCCGAGAAGATCTCGTACGAGGCCGTATTAGCAGCGATCCGCACCGAGATCGGCTGGACGATCGAGAGGCTGGACCGGCTGGCCGGCGGGCCTGTCGGCCGGCCGGACCGGCTGGTACAGGGCGAAGCCCTGCTCCGGGACCTCGACGACGAGCTGGAGGCCACGCACGGATACGTGCAGGCGCGGGACGATGGCGGCCGGACGCCGCCTGCCGGCGGGCTGGCCGCGGCCGATCTGGCCCGGGTGCGAGTGGAAGTAGGGGCGGTACGCCGGCAATTGGCGGACCTCTTTGGGAGGGGCTGGTCCGAGTTGGCTGGATACCAGGTGGAGTGGGCGTTCAGGCGCCTCTCTCGCACCCTTCGGGACGTGCAGCCCCGTAAGCTCCGTAAGCCCCGTATTCATATTCCTCGCGAACTCGAACGCTTATTCCCCGAGACCCAAGCCTATCTTCAGTTCAAGCGGGCGATGGCCCTATGGGGAGATCGTATCCCGCGGGTAGGAACCTTTGAGGACCGGTCCCCCGATCGCACGAGTGATAGGGGGGATGGTCGCAGCAACGATCCCGCGGCCGACGGCTCTTCTTTCGCACGGCGGACAGAGGGCGAAGACCGTCGAATTGCCTCGGCATTGGAAACTCACTACGAGATTTGGGCGACCATCCGGATTCTGGGACGCACCAACGCTGCCAGTCCAGGCAGGCTCGATGGTCCGAGCATTTCCCAGAAGATCATCGCGGCCCGGAATCTCGCATCATCGCTTCAACCAGACCAGCTCAGAGGCGTGCCGCCTGAGTATCAAGAGCAATCCTGGAGAGACTTAAAAGGCGCTCTCAACGAGTGCGTCGCTTGGTTGGAGGAGGCCATCCTCTGGCTGGGGGCGAAGACGGAATACCGTGTGCGTGAGGGAGACCCGGACTATCGCGGCATCCCCAACGAGATCAGGCGCAATCCGTCGATCGAAGCGGCGCTCCGGCATATGGATGAAGGGCGACGCTTCACAAGGCAGGCGTTGTCTACAAACGAGCCTGACGGGGTCGAACTGCTGGCCGATAACACTCTGGCCCACCTCAGAGAAGCGATCACCTCTCTCGAGACCTACTGCAAGGCATCTTTGGGTTACGAGCCGCCGACGGCCGGAGAAGAGCCGGCCGTCCGTGAGCTCGAGGATCGGCTGGTTCGGCAGATCGAGGCGCATCCCGACCCAGCATCGGGAGCCGCCGGAGAGGGAAATCGTCGCACCAATGACCTGAGCGCCGGCTACCACGACTCACGACCACCATACGCGGTGGAAACGGAGTTCGGCAACAGCGTGCCGCCCTCCGGCGAGCTCCGGAGCGAGATGGAGGCTGCTCTGGCGCGGCTGGGCATGAATGTGGATCCGGCGAACTCGCCGGACGGCGAGGGGGCGGTCCCGGCAGCGCCCCGGCTCGGCGATGTCTTCCGTCGGGATGCCTCCGGGCAATGGCATTGGCAAACGCCGTCGGAGGAGGCGCCGGCGGCCGGAGTCCGCAAGCCGCTCGACTATCTGGTCGCGGTCGACGGCACAAGAAGGTCGCCGGAGGACAAGATCGTCAGCGCGGTGGAACGCCAGGCGATGCGGTTCGACGGCCCGGCTCTCTACCTCCAGGGCGTCGGCACGGAGGGTTGGGCACCGCTCTTCGGCGCGGCGACCGGCCTCGGATCTGAGAGCCGCGCGAGAGCCGTGGTGCAATCAGTGATCGACCTGGTGGGCGCCGGATACAAGATTCGGCTGCATGGCGTCGGCTATTCGCGCGGCGCGGCGTCCCTGCTGAAGGCCTATCAGGATCTGGCGGGCGTCTCGGACGTCGATCTGGTCAGCCTCGCCCTTTACGACACCGTGCCCGGAAACGTGCTCGGCCTCGGCATTCAGGAGGACACGCTGGCCGTGCCGCCGGAGGTAGGTCTGGCCGTGCATTTCAAAGCCCTCTTCGACGATCGCGTCTTCTTCGGAGGCCCGTCGATCGAGCCCAGGGCGGATCATCCCGGCAGCGACCGGAATCGGATCGAGCTGGCCTTCCCGGCTCGTCATGGAGGCGTCGGCGGCGATTGGTCCGACATGCCGGACCTGAGCCTGAGCATGATGACGGCCTGGATGCATGCAGCTGGTGCTCCGGTCGAGCCGTATCGTCTCGATCCGTCCGAACTGTCTGGGATGAACCTGGAGATCCAGCGGCTGAACCGGCCCATCGTCGATACGCCTAGACGAGAAGGCAGTCGCGAGATCTGGTATCCGGATGATCCCGCGTGGCCACGCGGGTATCGCCTGCCACAAGGAGATCGGGTTCGTGGCCTGACGCCCGAGACCGCAGATTCCTACATCGACTGGATCCCCGGCAACTGGGGTCCCGGCAACTGGACCCTGGACAACAAACCCTTGCCTGTCGGCCGGATCAACGATCCGAAAGGCTTGGTCGAGCGCATGGCCAGTCTCGGCTATTGGCCCGACGGCGGTCCGGACGGGATGCCGGCCGCTCGGGAGGGACAGATCCACCCACGATCGTCTCAGGAGCCCGAGGAATTCGGAACTCGCGTCTCGTCGGCAGTATCCGGGGGCGAGGTTCGCGCGGCCGGCCCGCAGTTGGCCCGCGAGATGGTCGTCGCCGGCCGGACAATGGCGGGCATGCCGGCGGATCAGTTGGATATGCTCGCCGCGGCGAGGGAGGAGACCGGGACGACCGAGCGCGTGGCCACCCGAAGCGGCGGCCACCCGCAGTCTCGGCCCGCGGACCGGATTCCGGTCGGCCGGGGCAATATCGCACTGTATGGCGAGGCTGATGCTCAGGCCCTGATGGACGCCCTGCGGGACGGCCGGCTGGCCGCCGACGGCGACATCTACATCTACAAGTTTTACAACCGCTGGCTGGCACCGGACACCAGCGCGCCCGCCACCCTGCGGACTGCGCAGTTGCGCGACTGGGCGCTCGTGCCCAAAGAAGGCGGTGGCGATGCGTTGGTGTCGGGCCGGTTCAGGGCCGGCGAACGCTGGTTCGTCGGCGCCCCTGAGATGTCCGGACAGCCGGTCTTCGTGGTCTCGCGCGACCTCCCGGCGCAGGTCGAGGCCGCGGGCGGCTTCACCGGCGTCGACTGGGCGCCGCGGCCGGACTTCGAGTTCGTGCGGCAAACGCCTCTGCAGGAGCCTGAGCAGGGGGCCGCCAGCCTGGAGCCTGCGATCCAGGCCAAGCCGGTCGGGGAGGTCCACGCGCGCACCGCCGACAGCACCTTCGACCCGCTTCGCCACCGGATCGCGGACGATCTCCGACGGGCGGCGAACCAAGGCGGGGAGCCGCGGGGGACCCCGTCGCTGCCGCCGCTCGATCTCGGAGGTGCCGTGCCGCTGCCGCCCCATCTGCAAGCCCAGGCCGATGCGATGATGAGCAAGCCTGTGCAAGAGGGGACGCACCACCTCAGCGCCGGCTATCGCCATTCCAACGAGCCGTCCGGCCCCCAAGGCGGCAATGCGTCTCGTCCCGCCGTGCCGGCCGCGGCAGCGTCCGATCCGCCGGCGGGGCCGCCTGCCGCCGAGCCGACGCGGCGTTGGTGGCGCCGCTGGAAGAAGCCGGACATTCGGTTGTCCGGGCTTCTCCGCGTGCGCGCGAACACCGGTCCCGTCACCGGCGCCGGTTCGCCGACGTTGCGGGGGTACGGTTTCGGTGTCGGGACGAACACGGATCTCCGTGCAGTGCGGCGCGCCTTCGCGAGATCCGGACGCGACGGCGTTGCCGAGATCTCGAAGCAGTTCATCTTCACCAAGCGCACGCAGGAACACCAGAACGTCACGGCGATGCAGGCGGGCGGCAGCTTCGTCTCGCATCAGAGCATCTTCGTGCTCCAGGGGGGACACCTGCTCAAAATTCTCGAACGCGCGGCCTTTGAGGATGGTGGCGATCCCGTCTTCGACGTGCGGCCGAGCTTCGGCGAGATCGTCGGCCCGGCAGAGGGTGGATCAGGGACGGTGGTTCGGGTGGTCGGCAGCCTCGTGCCGCGTGGTGAGCCGGTGCAGCTGGCCGAAGGCGAGACGGGCTTCTTTCCGACCCCGGCGGACAAGCCGGTCGAGTCGGTGCGGCTGCCCGGTCCCCTCCGATTCGACAAGGTCATGGAGGAGACCAAGCTGACGCTCCGGGTTCCGGTGCTGGGGCATATTCCGTTGCTTCGTCGGATCTTGACCGGGTTGCCCCGTTGGGGCGTGGAGCGGCGACCCGAGGTCAAGCACGCGGTGAGCCTGCCCGAGGGAGCGGTCGTGCCGAAGCCGTTCGTCGACGGGGTGGCGGCGCGGACCGGCCGGGCGGAGCTCGCGTTCGAGGTCGTCATTGCCAACCCGGCTGCCGCGAGGCGCCTGGCGGAAGCACCGTCGGTGGAGGCGCTCCGCGCGCTGGTGAAGGCGGGCGAGCTCGATCCCGAGAAGGCCGAGTTCTACGTGCCCGGTGCGGCCAGCGGGCTGCGCCTGTCGGCCGTCGCCGGCAACCAGGCGCTCATCCCCGTGACCGATCTCAGCGGCAAACCCCGGTTTCGCTGGAACCCGAAGTTTTCGTTCCTTGACATCTTCTTCAATGACCCCATCCCGACGCGCGGACGGTCCGTGCCCAATCCGGATCGCCTGGTGAATATGGCTCTCGCGCCGGTGAAGAGCCGTTGGTCGCGGGCGTGGAACCGGCTGATGCCGGAGACCGCTCCCAAGGGGCGTGTCGCCCGTTGGCTCTGGCGCCGCCGGGGCCAGCTGGATCCGCAACAGCCGCGCGCCTTGCCCACCACAGGTCCGGTGTTTCGGGCCTTCTTCGGGCCGCGAATGGAGTTCGCGGCACGGGAGACGCGCTACACATTCTCGTGGGGATCGGAGTATTGGCGCGTTCCGCGCCTGGTCGCGGTCAGTCTCGAAGGCCGGTTGCAGGCCAAAAAGCCAGCGCCGGAGGAGGCGCCGGTCCTGGCCGAGCGGCGCTGGGCCCGGGCCGAGTTCCTACACCCCGCGGGTCTGGAGACGGAACTCGCCATCCCCGGCTGGCTGGCCAAGGCGATGATCTGGGCAAACCAGGGGAATCCGTTGATCCTGCCGAAGGGAAGCCGGGCGGCGATGGAGGAGTTCATCGCGGATCTCGAGACCGACGCGACGCCGCTGCAGCGGCAGGCGATCGACGAGTTCCGCGCCGACCTCCTGCTAGAGTTCAAGGACCAGGACTTCTTCCCGCGCGACCGGACCGGCGAAATCGCGATCTTCCTCGAGGGCCAGGGCAGTCCCTCCGGGCCGCTGCCGCCGGCTGACATGACCCATCTTGCCGCCAAGGGGGCTGAGCTTGACCGGTGGTACGCCGAACATGGAATCGAGGAAGAGCCTGGCCGCGACCAGCCGCTGATGCCGCTTTGGGACGCTGAGCGGAGACGGCCGCCCGACGGCCCGGACCCGGCGGGTGGTGGCGCTCCGTTTCCCCCGCAACCGCCGGTGCCGCCGACCCCGAGCGGCGGCGGTCGAGAGGCTGCGGCGCTGTCGATCCCGCCGGATCCGCCGTCGTCCGCGGCGGAGCCAAAGTTGGCTTCGTCGGGGGAGGAAGGCGGAGGACCCTCGGCCGCCAGTGACGAAGGCGCACCCGCCGGCGCGGTGCGTCAAACCGATGCGCCGTCGGTCCCGATGCGGGGAGGATTCCGGTCCGCCGGGAACAAGACGGCCCCCGAAGCGCCGAAGTCGACGCCGGCTTTGCCCGAGGTCGAGGATAAGGGCGCTCGAGGAAGGCCTCCGGAGGCCAACGTCAAGAAGGCGGCCGTCGCCATCGTTGCGGCCCGCGTCGCCACGGCCGCCTTCGGACATGCGACGGGGCAGATGTGGGCGTTTGAGGCGATCAGCGGGCGGGGCGCCAGCACCCTCGCATACTGGCGGTCAGCGGTGTCGAAATACGCATGGCTGCAGAACAACCATGCGATGATCGATGTCTTCGACCTCGCGGCCCGCGGCAAGACCCGGAAGGCCCTCGGTCTGGCGGAGAGGATTCTCGATCGGGCGCCGCGGCGCGGTGCCGCCCGCCTCAACGAACAGGAAGCCGGAGAACTGCTGGCGGAGGTGGAGGCGATCGGCAAGGCCGCGGAAGGCTACCGAGCGGAGCGCGAGGCGCTTGCACTGCATCTGCGAAAGCTGCTGCCCGATATTACCATCCGGGACTTCCCGCCCCCGGAGGAGGTGTTGCGGAACTGGCTGCCGACCGATCTCGGTCTCCACCCGGATGTGGGGCGGCTGCTCGAGGAGATGGGGCAGGACACTGGGCCATTCCCCGGCCAGCGGCCTCAGGAGATCCTGGGGCGGCTGCTGTCGCATCTCGACGCGCTGGCTCTGGACGACCTCCGAGGGGGGCAGCATCGGGCGAAGGGACCGGAAGGCGAGGCTCCGCAGCCGGATCGTCCCCTGCAGTCACATCTGATCGACACGCATGAGGCGCGACAGGCCTACCGCGTGCTCCACCAGATGGTGCGCGAGGCGCTGCCGTCCGGGGAGACGGGCGCGATCCGTCACAAGACGGCCGAA
Source organism: Inquilinus sp. OTU3971 (assembly GCF_038440215.1). Classification (NCBI taxonomy): domain Bacteria; kingdom Pseudomonadati; phylum Pseudomonadota; class Alphaproteobacteria; order Rhodospirillales; family Rhodospirillaceae; genus Inquilinus; species Inquilinus sp. OTU3971. The sequence continues at coordinate 82,833 of NZ_JASATH010000001.1, forward strand.
GGCAAGGTGGCCGGTTCGATGTCGCCGGAAACCTGGCTCGGCTGGTTCTTTAAGCTGGCGTCGTTCGGTGGCGCCTTCAATGTGCTGCTCGCTTGGCTCAGCAAGCCGATGCCGAAGCATGGGTCATGGGTCGACTGGGGCGCCTACGCTGCCGATCCGGTCGGGGTCATCCCCGCCACCTATGTGCAGTGGAAATACCTCGAATCGCTTCGCCAGCTGACGGAATTCAAGACGCAGTTCCCCTATCCGCGCACGTCGGAACAGGACGCCCAACTCGCCAGGCTGGAGAAGGCGAAGGCCCATTACAACAGGCTTGCCGACCTCACCAGCCTCGCCAGCGCAGCCAGGAGCCTTTTGGCCGGATCCCAGCACCTCTCTGCAGGCGACCATGCTCTGGCGTCGGCGACCTTTCTGCAGGCGCTGAGCAGCGTTGGCTGGGTGCTGGTTCAGCGGACGCCGAGCTGGCTGAAGATCGATCCCAAGACCAAGGCCTTCGTCCGCTACAGTGCGATCGCGCTCGGCATCCTCGTGCCGACCCTCGTGCTTCTCATCAAGACCGTCTTCGAAGACGAGAAGAAGGAAGAGAAGGGGCCGAGCGTCGCGGATTTGGCCTTCACGGGCCTCGACGACCTCGAGGAGCAAGTCCGCCAAATGATGGCCGACCTGTCCCCGAAGACTGAGCCCGGCCCGCAGGCCAGCAGTCCGGTGACCGCTCCGCCGCAACCGTCCCCGGGCTTGACGCCTGCAAGCCCTCCGTCTTCGCCGGTCGAGCCGCCGGCGTCGAAGCCGCCGGAACCGCTGCCGGTCGCGACGGTTCTGCCGCATGGCGGCGAACGGAAAGACGCCGGCACATTGTGGGATATCGCAGCCGCTCACCTCGACGTCCTGCTGACGCCCGAACAGTTCGCCTTGCCGATCAGTATGAATGCCAAGATCGCAAGATATGGAGTGCCACGGCTGATCGAGCTGAATCCGCAATATCCCCTGGCGTCCAGCCCCAACCTGATCCGCCCAAACTGGAAGCTGCGGGTCGGATGAGCGCCGGGAGCGGCCACGCGACGTCAGAAGAGGACAGGCGGACACGGGCGGCAGGGCAGCGTCGGGGGTGACGAGACTGCCATCGTCGGTTCTGCCGCGAGAGTTGAAGCAAAGGAGAGGATGGAGATGTGCAAGGTGATGGCGGCTGCCACGATGGCGGCCGCACTGGCGCTGGGGCCTGGGAGCGCCGAGGCCGGAGGCCAGCTCAATGTGATCTGCAGCGCCGAGGTGGCGTGGTGCGAGCTGATGGAAAAGGCGTTCGAGAAGGAGAGCGGCGTCGAGGTCTCCATGGTCCGGCTGAGCTCCGGCGAGGCCTATGCCAAGATCCGCGCCGAGGCGGGCAACCCCAAGACCGATCTCTGGTGGGGCGGCACCGGGGATCCGCATCTGCAGGCGGCGCAGGAAGGCCTGACCCAGGAATACCGTTCGCGGCAGTTCGGGGAGTTGCACGACTGGGCGCAGCGGCAGGCGGAAGGCGCCGGCTTCCGTACGGTCGGGATCTACGCGGGCGCGCTCGGCTTCGGTTACAATACCGAACTCCAGGCTCGCAACGGCCTGCCGACACCGAAATGCTGGAAGGACCTGGCCGCCGAGGCCTATCGCGGCGAGATCCAGATCGCCAATCCGAACTCATCGGGGACGGCCTACACGGCCCTGGCGACACTGGTGCAGCTGTTCGGCGAGGACGAGGCGTTCGCGCTGCTCGAGCGCATCGGCCGGAACGTCAGCCAGTACACCAAATCCGGCTCGGCCCCGGTGAAGGCGGCGGCGCGCGGCGAGACGACCATCGGCGTGGTGTTCCTGCACGACGCCGTGGCACAGCGGGTCGAAGGGTTTCCGATCGAGGCGGTGGCGCCCTGTGAGGGCACGGGCTACGAGGTCGGCTCGATGAGCATCGTCGCCGGTGCGCCCAACCTCGACAACGCCAGGCAGTGGTACGACTTCGCGCTCAGGGCCGATGTCCAGTCCATGGCCAAGGACGTCAAATCCTACCAGGTACCGTCGAACAGGGCGGCCGCCCTCCCGCCGGAGGCGCCGCGGCTGGCCGATATCAAGCTGATCGACTACGACTTCAAGATCTATGGCAATGCCGAGACACGCCGACGCCTCCTGGTCCGCTGGGACCAGGAGATCGGTTCGGACGGGAAGTAACGGATGCCGGGTGATCACGCGCGGCCGCAGGCCGTGGGCGCGGCGGTCGTGGGCGCTGTCCGCGGCGGTTTCTCCCCTGACCCCAATTCATCCTCCGCTTCACGAGACGCCGATCCGATGGCCATACGGCCCGGCCCTTCGCGGGACGGGCCGGGACGGCGGCAAGGTCGGATGCTCGGCCTCTGGCTCTCCGCGGGGGCGCTCGGTGTTCTCGTCCTGCCCTGGTACCAGGTCCAGGGCGGCTGGCTCTCCGACGGGCCGGGCGATCCGGCGCCGGCGATCCTGCAGGGCGGGTCCGGCCGCTGGTGGGTGCTGCTGCCGGTCGCCGTCCTTGCGCTCGCGCTTCTGGCCCGGTGCCTCGGCGGCGCCCGCCGTCCGGCGCTCCAGGTGTGGCTCGGCCTCGTGGGGTTGGCCCTGATGCTGGTTCAGGTGCTCGCGGTCGGGGCGGCCGGCTGGCGTTGGCCGGGGCTGCAGGATTGGCTGGGACCGGTGCTGGGGCAACCGGGGCTGGGCCTGGGCGCCGCCACCACCGCCTTGAGTTTTTTGTTCCTGGTGACCTCCGGGCTGGCGGCGCGCGGCTGGATGCGGGGCGACGCCTTCGTCGTCTCCGCCATCGGCCTCCTGATCACCCTGGTCGCGGTCTTCGTCTTCTACCCGGTGCTGCAGATGCTGGCTGGCGGCTTTTCCGCCGCCGGCAGCGCCTCGGGCCTCGAAGCCTTCGCCGGCAACCTTCTGGACCGGAAGATCTGGTCGCTTGGCTGCCTCGCTATGTCCGGCCGCTGCGGCGTGGCCTGGAACACGCTCCTGCTCGCCGTCGCGACCGCCACCGGCACCACGGTGCTGGGGTTGGCCCTTGCCCTGGTCGCGACCCGGACCGGCTTCCGCTTCAAGCGGTCGCTGCGTCTGCTCAGCCTGCTGCCGATCATCACCCCGCCCTTCGTCGTCGGTCTGGCGCTGATCCTGCTGTTCGGGCGATCGGGGGTGGTCACCCAGGCGATCTCCGGCCTCTTCGGCGTGCCGGCCGGGCGCTGGCTGTATGGGCTGCCGGGCGTATGGCTGGCGCAGATGCTATCCTTCACTCCGATTGCCTTCATGGTCCTGATCGGCGTGGTCGAAGGTGTCAGCCCGTCGATGGAAGAGGCGTCGCAGACGCTGCGTGCCGACCGATGGCAGACCTTCCTCAGGGTGAGCCTGCCGCTGATGCGGCCGGGGATCGCCAACGCCTTCCTCCTGGCCTTCGTCGAGAGCATGGCGGATTTCGGGAATCCGCTGGTGCTCGGCGGGAACTTCGGTGTGCTCTCGACCGAGATCTTCTTCTCGGTGGTCGGCGCCCAGAATGACCCGGGCCGGGCCGCGGTCCTGGCCGCCCTGCTGCTGGGCTTCACCCTCACGGCCTTCGTCGCCCAGCGCCGATGGGTCGGTCGCAACCGCTACACGACAATCACGGGCAAGGGCGATTCCGGCGTCCATCCCGGGCTCAATCCGGCGCTCGGTCTCGCCTGTCAGCTCCTGGCGCTGCCCTGGCTCGGCCTGACGCTCGTGATCTACGGCATGATCCTGTTCGGCGGTTTCGTCCGGACCTGGGGCCGGGACCACAGCCTGACCTTCGTTCACTACTCCAGGGCGTTCGGCATCGAGGCCGGCCCTGACGGCTGGCGCTGGATTGGCGTCGCCTGGGGCTCGTTCTGGCAGACGATGGAGATCGCTCTGATCGCGGCGCCATTGACCGCCGCGGTCGGCCTCCTGGCGGCCTATCTTCTGGTGCGCCAGCGCTTTGTCGGGCAACAGATCTTCGAGTTCGCCCTGATGCTGAGCTTCGCCATCCCCGGCACGGTGATCGGCATCAGCTATGTGCTGGCGTTCAACCAGCCGCCGATCGAGATCACCGGCACGGCCATGATCCTCGTCGTCTGTTTCGTGTTCCGCAACATGCCCGTCGGCGTGCGCGGCGGCATTGCGGCGATGAGCCAACTCGACCGCAGCCTGGACGAGGCATCGCTGACGCTCGGGGCCACCAGCCTGGGCACCCTGCGCCGGGTGACCCTGCCGCTCCTGCGCCCTGCCGTGGTGGCCGCGCTCGTCTACGCCTTCGTGCGCTCGATCACCTCGATCAGTGCCGTGATCTTCCTGGTCTCGGCCGAGCACAATATGGCCACGGCCTATATCGTCGGCCTGGTCGAGAACGGCGAATACGGCGTCGCCATCGCCTACGCCAGCGCCCTGATCGTGGTGATGCTGGCCGCCATCGCCCTCATCCAGCTCACGGTCGGCCAGCGCCGCCTGCGGCGCCAAATCCGGATCGGCGGCACGTCCCGCGCCCTGTCAAGGAGCCTGTCATGACCCTGGATCCCCGCGCCGGCGCCGTCGTCTTCGACCGGGTGCGCAAATCCTACGGATCGGTCACCGCCGTCCACGAACTCTCGCTGGAGGTCCAGGCAGGCCACCTGGTCACGCTTCTGGGGCCTTCCGGCTGCGGCAAGACCACGACGCTCCGGATGATCGCCGGGCTTGAGCATCCGACGGGCGGCCGCATCCTGATCGGCGGGCGCGACGTGACGGCGCTGCCGGCCAACGAGCGGAACGTCAGCATGGTGTTCCAGTCCTACGCCCTGTTCCCGCATATGACCGTCCTCGACAATGTCGGCTACGGGCTGACCGCGTCCGGCCGGCGCCGGACCGAGGTCCGGGAGCGGGCGGAGGAGGCGCTCGCTCTGGTCGGTCTCGCCGGCTACGGAGCCCGCCTGCCGGCCGAGCTGTCGGGCGGGCAGCAGCAGCGCGTCGCCGTCGCCCGGGCGCTGGTGCTGGAGCCGCAGGTGCTGCTGCTCGACGAGCCCTTGTCCAATCTCGACGCCCGGCTGCGCCGCCGGGTCCGGACCGAGATCCGGGAGCTGCAGCAGCGCCTGGGGTTCACCGCGGTCTACGTCACCCACGACCAGGAGGAGGCTCTGGCGATCTCCGACCGCATCGTGGTGATGAACGAGGGGAGGGTTGCTCAGGAGGGCGCGCCGCGTGACCTTTATGAGCGGCCGGCCTCGGCCTTCATCGCGGACTTCATCGGCGAGGCCAATATCGTGGCGTGTGAGATTCTGGCTGCGGCCGGAGACACCGCCCGGGTGCAGATCGGCCCGCTCGCGCAGGATCTGCCGCGGCATGGCCTGCAGCCCGGCCCGGCGCGGCTCGCGATCCGGCCGACCGCGGTCGAGCTCGCGCCGGCCGGCGCCGACGGCTTGCCGGGCCGTGTGGTCCATACGGCTTATCTCGGCGATCACGTCGAGTACGAAGTGGAGACCGGCATCGGACGGCTCTTCGTGGTGGATCCCGCGATCGAGCGGGTGATGCCTCCCGATAGCGCCGTCGCCGTGGCCTTCCGCGACCGGGGCATCGCCCTGGTTCCCGGATGAGGCGGCGGCGGAACCGTCTCACCTGCGCGTCGCCGCACTGCGCCCCGGTGGATACCAGGGGCCGCGGTGTGTTCAAGGCCGCAGCTCAGGGGCTCGGAAAAAGGAGCGGCGCAACGCGGTCGGATCGCCGGCCGTGTGGTTGACACTGGGACAATTGCACCATGGATGAACTTTCGGGGTGGGACCGGCTTGCAATCCTGGCGGCCGCGCTGCGGCAGCGCCGACCCCGTATGGAGTTCAGCGCGCGCACCGCGAAGCTGGTCAGCAGCAGCGTGCCGAAGATGGCGCAAAAGCTCGTCGAGGAAGCGGCCGAACTGGCGATCGACGCGGTGCGGGGTGAGCGCCGGCGGGTGATCGAGGAGGGGGCCGACCTCATGTTCAACCTGACGGTGCTCCTTATCGAGCTGGAGGTCGCCCCGTCCGAGATCTGGGAGGAGATGGATCGCCGGGAGCAGCTCTACGGGCTGGCCGAGAAACTGCCCAAGGCGGCGGCGAGGCTCGATCGAAGCGGCGCCTGAGCAGGCAGGGCACCGTCGACGCCCGGCCTGTGACGAAGCACGCCATGAGTCCGAATGATCTGGGAGCGGATATGCGGCATCCGGGCATAGAGCGCCATCATCGGGACGATCAGCAGGCCGATCACAGCCTACCGAGCGGCGAACGTCATTGCCATGCCGACCAGGAGCGATGTCACGACTGTCGGACCGAGCGCCCCCGATGACGGTCAAGCCGTAGCCTTCGGCCGCTCTGCGCAGCGATATGCCACCGATGACGACTGCCGCGACGGCAGTGAAGGGAAAGGAATCGGCGCGGCAGCTTGAATTGCAGCACGTTGCGATGATGGAGATCGTGCTTCGCACCGGACACGGCCGCCACCTGGTCAGCGGGCCCCTCCGTGGCTCGTGCCCCGACGCCTTGCTGCCCTGGAGAGTTCAGTTCATCGCGAGCGACCGTGGCTCGACGTGGGCGACCGGAAGAGACAACGGCGCGGAGCTTGGCGGCGCATCGAGGATCACGGATTCCGTGGCGGCGTTCGGATCGCGACGGGACAAGCAGTCCGCCGGCTGCGGACGGAACGGGCTGATGGCGGCTCCTGAGCCGCGCCCCTCGGTCCGAACCCCATTGCCTGGCTTTTGTACGGTGCCGGTGAGGGGGCCGTGTGCGGCTTGCCCGGCTCCGGAAGCGCAGGTTCTCACAGCCCGCGCTTGTCGATCTCCGCGCTGGCGATCCGGATACCCTGCTCGACGACGGGATAGCCGACATAGGGCAGCAGGTTGAGGAGCGTCTCCATGATCTCGGTCTTTGTGGCGCCGGCGGTGACGGCGGCGTTGACATGGACGCGCAGCGGCGTCTCCATGGTCTTCGATCCAATGGCTGCAAGCGCGGAGCAGGCGGCAAGCTCGCGCATCTTCAGATCGAGGCTGGGGCGAACGAAGATATCGCCATAGGCATGCTCGACAATCAGCCTGCCGATGTCCGGGGCGATGTCGTCGAAGCCGGAGATCACCGCCTGGCCGGAGGCTGCCGAACTTTTCGCCAGCGTGGCCGCGCCGCGGTCGAGACGCGGCTGGCGCGCCTCGGAGGTCACCGCGGAAGCCGCAGTTGCCGGACCCGGCGTGCGCCCGTCGGCCTCCTTGAAGACGGTCTGGGCCAATGTGAAGGCATTCAATGCAGCGGGGAAACCCGAATACACGCTGATCTGGGTAAAGGCCTCGACGATCTCGGTCCGCTGCAGACCGGCGTTCAAGGCGCCTTCAATGTGGAACCTGAGTGCTTCCGTCCGGTTGCCCGTCGCCGCCAGCATCGAGATGATCGCGAGCTGCCGCACCTTTGGATCGAGCGTGTCACGGCCGAGTATGTCGCCATAGGCGAACTCGACTGTCCAGCGCGCCAACTCCGGGGACATCTTCTCGATGCTGCGGAGGGTGGACACGATGTCTCCGCGGTTCAGCCTGGCGATGGCGGCAAGACCGCGCTCGTATCGGTTCACGCCGTCATCGGTGGCCGGCGCCAGCGGCTCGAAGCTCACCTTCCGCTCCTTGAAGATCTCGCGGATCAAGGCGATCGCGTTGATCGGGGAGGTGAAGCCGAGGATGGCGATCGAGGCGAAGACGACTTCCACCAGCTCGCGAGGGCTGCCGCCGACATTGAGGAACCCATGCATGTGGTACTTGAGTTGAGGCTGGGCGCTTCCGCCCGCCATCAAAGCCGATACCGTGACGACCTGGCGCAAGGACAGGTCCAGGCCGGGCCGCGAGAGGATGTCGCCATAGGGGTATTCAACCGTGAAGCGAGCCAGGTCCGGCGCGACCTTGGCGAGATTGTTGACGGGGATATCGTACCCCTCGCCGCCGATCTCCTTCAGAACCTCCATGCCTCGGACATAGCGCTCGTCCGCAGTGCCGTACGCCATCGCGGGGTCCTCTAGGGCGAACCCGCCGGCCGCGACTGTCGCCGCGCCGAACAGGGCAAAGGAACGGCGCGTGCAACTCGGATTGGGCTCATGCTTCTCGTCCTGCTGTCTCGTCATGACGCGCTTCTCCCCACGGATGACGGATTCTTTTTTAGTCAGACAATCTGACCATTATGGTGAATGACTGTCAAGCGAGAGAAGAAAGTCCTGAGAGAATCGGCGGATTCTGGCCCGTGAGGTTCGGCCAATCAGACCCGGATGATCATTATTGTCCGACAGAAATTGCTTCCAGATGGACTCGCAGTCGTGGTCGCGGAGGCGTATGGCTGGTTCAGCTCGAGACGGGTGTCGGCGGTCGCTGAGTCCCTGTGCCAAAGTGCGACGGTGGTCGCGGCGCCGGACTGGATTCTCCATGCGTGCGATCGGGGGATCCGCTGCCACGCTCGCGGCGCGAGCCGCGCTATGATCGAGAGAAGTGCGGGGCTCGCTTCCCCACGACGGCAGCCATATCCTCCCTCTGATCTGGGGGCGCGACCGGCGCGTGACGCATCCGCCGCTCGAAGTGCAAGCCTTCGGACAGTGAGGTGTCGAGGGACCGCTCGACGCCGTGTTTGATGGCCGTCAGGCTTGGCCGCGGCATGAGAGCGACGCATGAGGCGGTGTCGCTTGCTTCCCGGAGAAGATCGGCGGCCGGGACGGCGCGTGTCACGAGGCCGCATCTCTCTGCCGCCTCGGCTGTGCTCCGGCGTCCGGTCAAGCGGAGCTCCATCGCCTTGACCTTCGACGATACGAGGTGAGCCGCTGGGTGCCGCCGGTTCCGAGCGTCACGCCGATTTTGATCTCCGGCAGCCCGAAACGGGCATCGTCCGCCGCAATGACGATGTCATACATCATCGTGATGTCGCGGCCGCCGCCTGGGGCATATCCTGCGACCGCCGCGATCATCGGCTTGCGGCAGCGCCCGGTTCTGCCCGGTGAGCCGGGACATCGTCGAGACAGGTGCCGGGGATGCTTCGGGAGGCCGCCTCCTTGACATCGGCGCCGGCCGCGACGTCTTGTTCGAGCTGGTCAGGACGATGCGGCCGACCTCCGCGCTCATTCACCTCCAGGGCGGCCGTCATCCCGCGACGAGCCGTGCGTTCAAGGCGTTGCGCACATCGCAGCGAGAGCGTGGGCAAAGCGACCCGCCTCTTGGTGACGACGTTGAGATGCATGCATTTCATGAGGAGTCGTCCATCGGGCGGTCTCGGCAGGCCTGGGTTCTGATCCAGGACACGTCGCGGGACCGTCTAACGCGCGTGCAGCCTCCGCTGGAACTCGGCCCAGGTTTGCGAATGTCTTTGCGCGTATCCGGTGACGACCGGCGCGACAGCCGCTCGCCATGGAGCTGTGTCCTGGATTGTGGTGAGCACGGCTCCTTTGCCGGCCATTTGCTTCATGATCGCCGCATCATCGGCGTTCATGCGCTCCCAATTGTCCGAGATCTCCAGCCTCGCGGCATCGAGCAGAGCCTGCCGCCCGCTGGGCTCGAGCGAATCGAGAGCCTCGGTTCGCACGACCAGGACGTAGGTGATCATCATCAGCCCCGGTGCATGCGTCGCCCTGGGCGCCGCCATATCCAGCTGCGAGAGCCAGGCGCCCGGCGACGTGAAGACGCCGTCAAGCGTGCCGCGCGCAAAGCTTGGCTTGAGCTCGGGGATCGGCAGGACAATCGGCTCGGCGCCCAGCCCGTTCATGATGTCCTGATAGATACCGGCTCCGGCCACGCGAATCCTGAGACCTTTCAGATCAGCCACCGCATTCACCGTCCTGTCGCGGAAGACGAGCAACTGGTCGGCGCCGCGCATCAGGCCGATGACACGCAGGCCCTGCGGCCGCGCGAGCGAATCGAGCAGATCGACGATGCCGTCACGGGTCTCGGCCTTTGCCATCATGGTGTCGTCGATGGTGAAGGGCAGGTTGATGAAGCCGAAACGAGGGTCCAGCCGTTCGAGGTTGGAGGCATTGACGAAAGTGAGGTCGGCGTCTCCATTCTTGAGCGCCTCGACCGATGCGAAGCCGGGATGGATCTTCCCGCCCGGATTGGGGTCGATCTTGATCTGACCGCTCGTGTCCCGCGCAACCTGCGCCGCCATGGCGAGAAAGTAGGGCACTCGCGGATGATTCATGGGGATATCGAAGACCAGCCGCAGCGTCTTCTCGACGGTATGCGAACTGGCCTGGGGCGCCGAGGCCAGCAGGCCGAACGACAACGCTGCCGCCCCAGCGACATAGCTCAACAACTTCAGCATGCGACGTCTCCTCCCAGTTGCTCCGGCGATCACGGCCGGTTTTCGCCGCTCAGCGCGTGCGTTCCAGAATGCTGACGTAGTTCGCGACGGCAGCCCCGCCCATGTTGAAGACGCCGGCGAGCCTGGCGCTGGGCAGTTGAAATCCCGCCGCGTTGCCGGTGAGCTGCATTGCACTCATGACATGCATGGAGACGCCGGTGGCGCCGATTGGATGCCCCTTTGCCTTGAGGCCTCCGGAAAGGTTCACGGGCAGACGCCCTTCGGGGGTTGTCCAGCCTTCGAGAACCGCGCGACGCCCCTGGCCGGCAGGGGTCAGCCCCATGGCTTCGTATTCGATCAGCTCGGCTATGGTGAAGCAGTCGTGAGTTTCGACAAAGTCGAGATCCTGGAGACCAAGCTTTGCCTCCCGTAGGGCGTTTTGCCACGCGGTGGAGGCTGCCTCGAAACGCGTCATGTCGCGACGGCTCATCGGCAGGAAATCGTTCGCCTGCGCTATCGCGCGGATCCCGACCGAAAACGGCACGACGGAGGCCGCCTCTTCGCGGCAGAGAACAAGCGCGGCGGCACCGTCCGAAACCATCGAGCAGTCCGTCCGTCGGAGCGGTGGGGCGACATAGGGATTCTGGTCGGACACTGTCGCGCAGAACTCGTAGCCCAGATCCTTCCTCATATGGGCCAGTGGGTTGAGCGCGCCGTTGCGATGGTTCTTGGCGGCGATGTGGGCGAGAACGTCGGATTGATCGCCGTGGCGCTGAAAGTAGGTTTCCGCGATGTGGGCGAACAGACGGGCGAACGAGGCGCCCGCGGTCCCCTCTTCGGCGACGTAGCTTGCGGATAGGAGGGCGCGGCGAACGTCCTCGGCCGGGCTCGCGGTCATCTTCTCGATGCCGATGACGAGAACCGTCCGCGCGTGTCCCGCATTGATCGCCATGACCCCGTGACGCACCGCGGCGGAGCCGGTCGCACAGGCGTTCTCGACGCGCGTTGCAGGCTTGAAGCGAAGGTCCCGATCGGCCTCGAGGGCCAACGATGCAGGAAATCCCTGCGGATCCATGCCTTGATTGAAATGGCCGATGACGATCTCATCGATGTCCGTCGGTTCGAGCCCGGCATGGGAGATCGCATCGCGTGCAACGCGCCGCGTCAGCGATTCGAGCGTCTCATGCTCGAGTTTGCCGAAACGGGTGTGAGCCCAGCCTATGATGTGAGTGAGCATCGCGGCGCCTCCCGTCGCGTCCGGATCAGTAGGGCAGTGGCCAGCGGCGCAGCCGCTCTTTGGCTCTGACGGCGAGGCGGGCCAGCCCGCGCGGCTCGAGGATCAGGAACGCGATGATCAGCGCCCCGAATGTCATCAGTTCGAGATTGGCGGTCATGTCCGGTCGAATGGTCCCGCCGAGCAGGGCCGCGCCGTTGGTGATGGCGACCGGCAGCAGGACGATGAAGGCCGCTCCCAGGAAGGAGCCGAGGATACTGCCCAGGCCGCCGATGATGATCATGAACAGGATCTGGAAGGAACGGTGCAGCGAGAAGGCTTCAGCTTCGATGTTGCCGAGATAAAGGAAGCTCCAGAGCGCGCCGGAGATGCCGCAGTAGGCGGCTCCGACGGCAAAGGCGGAGAGTTTGGCATAGGCGGTGTCGACGCCAGTGAGCGCAGCGGCAGGCTCGTGATCCCGCACGGCCATCCAGGCGCGCCCGACGGATGAGCGGATGAGGTTCTTTGCCGCCAGCGCCAGCGCGACGACCGTGGCCAAGGCGACGAGGTAGCGCGACTCCACGTTGCGGAGCTGGATGCCCGCAAACTCCAGGATCGGCGTGCTGACGATCCCCGATGCCGCGTTCAGGGAGAGCCAGGGAATGTGAGTGCAGGTCCATTCGATGAAGAACTGCGCAGCCAAGGTCGCAACCGCGACGTACAAGCCCCGAATGCGCAGACTGAGCAGGCCGAAGATCATCCCGACGAGGCCTGCAGTCACGCCCGCAAGCAGAAAGGCTATGGGAAAGGGGAGCATCGGCACCCGGGCCACCAGATTGACCGTGGCATAGGCGCCGACCGCCATGAAGCCGGCAGTCCCCAGTGAAAGCTGGCCGGCGTAGCCGGTCGTGATGTTGAGGCCGATCGCGGCCAGCGAAAGGATCAGGAACGGAAGGAGGATCGACCCAAGCCAGTAGGTGCCGGCGGTAAGCGGTAGGGCGGTGGCCGCGAGAGCGACGGTGCCGATCGCAATCCAGCGGTCGAGAGCCCTTGGGAAGAGGGCGGCGTCTGCCGGATAGGACGTCTTCAGCTCTCCTGCATCGCGATAGAACATAATCAGGCCCTCGTCGTCGTTCCGGAGCCGAGCAGACCGGTCGGCCGGAGCAGCAGGACGCCGATGGCCAGCGCGTAGGGGAACCAGTTCTCGATGCCACCACCGACAAGCGGACCGGCATAGACTTCGGCCAGCTTCTCGCTGACGCCGATCAACAGCCCCGCCAAGATCGCGCCGACGATCGAGTTGAACCCCCCGAGGATCATCACCGGCAGCGCCTTCAGCGCGACGAGCGTCAGCGAGAACTGCACGCCGAGCCTCGCGCCCCAGATGAGGCCGGCGATCAGAGCTATGAAGCCGGCGACGCTCCAGACCACGGCCCAGATCAAGCCGAGAGACACGCCGGCCACCTGGGCCGCCTGGCTGTCGTCGGCGACCGCGCGCAGGGCGCGTCCGATCCGCGTGACGCTGAAGAAGAGGGAGAGGGCGATCACGAGGACGCCGGCGATCGCCGCCGTGGACAGGTCAAACTTGGAAACCAGCAAGCCACCGAGCTCCACCGGTTCGTCGGGGATGCCGAGCTCGAGCCCCCGGACCTGCGTGCCCCAGAGCGCCTGCGCGAATCCCTCCAGGAAGATCGACAATCCGATCGTCGCCATGAACAGGATCATGTGATCCTGGCCGAGGAGCGGGCGCAAAACGATGCGCTCGATACCCACCGCAAGCAGCAGCATCGCTGCGAGCGTGGCCAGGAAGGCGGCCCAAACCGGCAAGCCGGCCTCGGTGAAGCCGACGAAGCTCAGGGCCGCGAAGAGCACCATGGCGCCCTGGGCGAAGTTGAAGATGCCGGACGCCTTGAAGATCAGGACAAAGCCGAGCGCGACGAGCGTGTACATCACGCCTGAGAGCAGGCCGCCCACGGCAACCTCGAGAAAGAATTGGAATTCGAGCATCGCGTCCTCGTTCAGATCCCCGCTGCGCTGATTTTGGACGAGCCCAGATAGGCGGCGATGACCTCCGGATCGCGGGCGACGGCAGCCGGTGTGTCGTCGGCGATCTTGCGGCCGTGGTTGAGGACGATGACGCGGTCGGAAAGGCCCATGACGACACCGATGTCGTGCTCGATGAGCACGATCGTGGTGCCGAAGCTCTCGTTCACGGCGCGAATGAAGCGGCACATCTCCCGCTTCTCCTCTTGCGTCATGCCAGCCATCGGCTCGTCGAGGAGGAGCAGGCGAGGCTCGGTCGCCAGTGCCCTGCCCAGTTCGACGCGCTTCTGCACGCCATAGGGAAGCGTCGAGACCGGTGTCCGACGGATGTGTTCCAGGTCGAGGAAGGTGAGAATTCGCTCCACCTCTATGCGTTCTGTGCTCTCGGCTGCGATGGCCGACGGCAGCCGAAGCGCCTGGGACAGAAGCGGGGTCTTGAAGTGGGATGAGCGGCCGACCAGCAGGTTGTCGAGCACACTCATGCCGCCAAAGAGCGAGACATGCTGGAAGGTGCGGCCGATGCCCGAGAGCGCCGCGCGGGACGCACGCATGCGCGTTCGAACCTTCCCGCGGAACGTGATCGTCCCGGTGGTGGGACGGTACAGCCCGTTGATCACGTTCAGCAGCGAGGTCTTGCCGGCGCCGTTCGGACCAATGATCGAGAGGATCTCGCCGGCCGTTACGCTCAACGAAACGCCCGCCAACGCGTGGACGCCGCCAAATGCGAGGTTGACGTCCTGAAGATCGAGGACGGTCTCGGAGGCGGCCGGCTGCCGGCGCGAGGTCGCGCGAGCCGAGATCGGCCGTGCGAAGGGCGTCGTGGTGGTTTGGCGTCGTACCGCGCCGTCAAGGGTCAACTCGTCGCTCGAGAAGCCGTGGGGCAGGATCTCGAATCCGACGATGACATGGGCCTGGAGGGCTGGGTCGGCCGTCAGGAGGGCATTGATTTCGTCGATCCGGCCCTGGATGAGATCGTGGATCTCGGAGGCCGCCGCGGATGTTTCCGGTTTCGACCTGGCTGTCTGCCTGTCTCCGACCAAGCGCGCGACGGCCGCCGTGTCCAGCGCGAGGCGAACCGAGACGCCGGCGGCCGTCGGCACGGCCAGCGCCCGTTCGATCTCAGGATACCCTCGCAACAGCGCTTCGATCCTCGGCAGGACCGCGCTGTCGCTCGCCCGTGTCCCCGGCGTCCGTTCGGCTGTCGGCTGGATCGAGCCGTTCGAAGCATCGTGGTCGGTGAAACGTCCACCCGAATGTGTCTCCAGCCGTCCCATGACAATCGGCACGCCATAGCTGCGAAGTCTGGCTTCGGCGTCCGGCGCGAGGATCTCGCCCGTCGCGATCGCGATCCGGCAGCGGCCGAGGCCGATGCCGTTGAGGAGGGGGGCTGCAAATAGCAGGCGCGATCCCGGCAGGCCTCGACGCGCGGCTGCCTGTAGGGCGCGCGACATTGAACCGGCCGCCGACAGACGGTCTCGAACATCTCGATCGATGAGCTCGAAGGCACGGGCGGGAGCAACGAGATAGGTGGGCGCCACATCCTTCAGATCTATGGCGAAAGTCGATGGACCCTCGACGCAGTTGACGCAGAACCCGGCCAGCAGTGGTTGCACGATCGATACCGACGCGTCGTGGATATCCGACATCGGCAGGAACGCCATGGCTTCATCCGCCGCAGAGACGCCGAAGCGCTGCAGAGTCTCGCGTGCGCCGGAGATCAACGCGGCGTGACTGAGCAGGACGCCGCTGGGCGGACCGTTCACGCCACGGGTGTGAACCAGGAGCGCAGGTGTGTCACCCGAGATCGTGACCCCACCCGGGGCTCGTGCGGAAGAGACGCGGGCGACGGCGGTTGCTTCGTCCAGTTCGGGAATCGTCAGCACCCTCGCGCGCGCCCAACCCGGGGCGATGGCCGCTGCAAGTCTTGCGTTCTCGCCGTCACAAAGGATCAGGGCCGGCGTCAAGCCCGGCGCGCCGTAGCGCTCGAGAAAGTCGATGCTCAGCGGAGCGGCATAGCCTGCGAGTGCTTGCGCCGCCACGACGGCCGCATAGAGTTCGGGCCTGTTCTCCCCGATCGTGATCAGAGGGCGGTCGGGGCCGACACCATAGCTCGCGAACACGCGCGCGAACCGGCCGACCTGATCGGCATGCTCAGAGAATGAGCGCTCGTGCCAGATGCCGCCGCGTTTGTGCCTGAAGACGGCATGCCGCCCCTGACGGGCCACGATGCCGTGCAGCAGGCCAGGCAGGGTCTCGGTCGAGCCGAGGGGAAGCGCGGCCGCATTCTCCGGATCCGCTGTGGCAGGAGCGGCTTTTGAAATTGCCGTCACCGTCATGACAGCCATCTGCGGCGGCTGCGGGGCAGGGAGGCGACGAGGTGGTCCCTTGACCCTTCTCCACTGAGACCGAGATAGGAGGTGCGAATCTCGGAGGTGGCCATCAAGGTCGCCGCGGTGCCGTCGCGAACAACGCGGCCGTTCTCAATGAGATAGCCGTGTGTGGCATAGCGCAGCGCGATCGAGGCATTTTGCTCGGCGATGAGGAAGGTCATGTCCTCGTCGTCATTCAGCCGCTTGATTGATCTGAAGATGTCTTCGACGAGCATTGGAGCGAGACCCATGGATGGTTCGTCGAGCAGGACCATGCGCGGACGTGCCATAAGCGCGCGGCCGATGACGCACATCTGCTGCTCGCCACCCGAAAGCAGGCCTGCAGCCGACCGGCGTCGTTCCTTCAGCCGCGGGAACATCGCGTAGATACGATCGAGGCTGGACGCGATCGCATGGTGCCCGTCGCGGCGCGAGAAGGCTCCGATCCTCAAATTCTCCTCGACGCTGAGAGTGGAGAAGCAATGTCGGCCTTCCATGACCAATGACAGTCCGAGCGAGGCGAGCTCGGATGGATCGCGGTGGTCGATGCGGGCTCCGTCGTAATAGATGGTCCCCTTGGTCACCTCGCCCCGCTCCGATCTGAGCAGATTGGCGATCGCCTTGAGTGCCGTTGTCTTGCCGGCACCGTTGGCGCCGAGCAGCGCGACGACACCCCGGTGGGGGACATTCAGCGACAACGACTTCAGGACGAGCGCCAAGCGTCCATACATGACGTCGATGGCGTTGACGGCGAGCAGCGGCTCGTGGTTCTGCGACATGGCGCGGCCTCGCGGGTGTGACCGACTGTCGGTATCGCGTCAGTTCACTTCCTTCGCGCAGTCGCGCGGGATGAGGCCCTTCTCCTTGGCGTATTGAGCGGCGGATTCTTCGACAAGCGGCCTGACCATGTCTTGATCGGACTTGATCCAATCCGAGATCGCGACCCACTTCGCTCCGTCCCATTGCTGGAAGCGGATGCCTCCGTTGCCCTCATGGTCGGCGCAGGTGACTGTGATCTCGGGCATCAACCCGTCGAGGCCGAGTTCCTGGATGCGGGCCTTGGTCATCACGAGATGCTCGAGGCCCCAGCGCACTTCGTCGCCGGTGAGCGGCCTGTTGCCGAACCTCATCATGGCCGTTCGCATGGCTTCGGTCAGGATGATGCCATGGAGGACGCCACGGACATAGTAGACCGAGCCGATCCGGTTCGTCTCGACATTGCCCAGACCGCGCGCGTAAACGAACGCCCTGATGTCGTCGAAGACGGGATAGTTCGAGCCCGTCGCGTGAAATTGCGATGTGATGAAGCCCTTCGCGGAGTCTCCGGCGGGTATGACGTCCTCCTCCGAACCAGACCACCACCAGCCGATGATCTTGTCGCGCGGGATCCCGGCGCGGGCGGCTTCCTTGACGCCCGTCGGCGTGGCCGCCCCCCACCCTCGGAAGAGAACCCAGTCGGGTCGATATTGACGAACTTGCAGCCAGACCGCCTTCTGGTCGAGGCCTGGCGGCGCGATTGCGAATGTCTTGACCTCGAAGCCGTAGCGCTCTGCCTGCTTATCGAGAATGATCTGGGTTTCTCGCCCAGCGGCGGAATCCATGACAACATTGGCTATCTTCTTGCCCTTCAGCTTGTCCAATCCGCCCTCTTTCTCCGATATATAGCGGACTGTAGCCGTGCTCTCGCTCCAGTAATTGGATACTACCGGAAAGAAGTACGGAAATACTCTTCCATCAGAGGAATCCGTACGCCCGTAGCCGATGGTGATGCTCGGGATCTTGTCGGCCGTCATGCGATCAATCAGCGCATAGACCCCACCGGTGCCTGAGGGTGTGAATGCAGCTGCGCCGGTGGCGCCTTTGGCTTTCTGCCGCTCATAACACTCGATCATTCGGTCGGGTTGATAGCCTGTCTCGCACTCTTCGAAGACGAGTTTGACGCCGTTCACACCACCGTCGCGCTCGTTCACGAGGGCGAGATAGTCGGCGTAGGCGCCGTAGATGCCCGATCCGCCGGGCGCGTAGGGGCCGGTCCGATAGATCGCGACCGGAACGAACTGTTCTCCCGCTTGCGGCTGCGCCTCGGCCGTCAACGTCATCGCGACAATGGCAATGGCGACGGCGCCAGCATGGTGGATCCCCATATCGTCCTCCCTGAAACTGTCATTTTTATCTGATAGTCCGACGATAATTCCATTGGTCACCTTTCGTCAAGTCGTCCAAGTTGCAGTCATCTTTGTCGATATATCGTTGAAATATAACGATTTAGTCTAGCTGGCGATCCGGATTGAGTGCCGAGAGGTGCGATTCGAGTGAGGTTCGTGCTTGACTATCGACATTTTGGTCCGACAGTTATGAGAAACACGACGAGCGATATTTCGATGGTCGACATCTCCCGCACAGCGGACGCTCCGCGTTCGGTGCATCCCGTCTTCCGGCCTTCCGAAGATGTGCCCGGGTGGCCCGAAGGGGCACTGCTGCGCCCGTCTGCGCAGGCGCATCCGCTCGACTGGCCAGCGATTGCACGTTATCTAGAGAGCCACGGCTTGGCTTTTGACGAGCATGTCCCTGCCCGCCAGTTCGCGGGCGGATTGGCGAATCTGAACTATCTGGTGCGGCTGAATGGCGGTTGGCACGTCCTTCGCCGCCCGCCCGATGGACCGCTCCCGCCCGGCGCCAATGACATGCGCCGCGAGCACCGTATCCTGTCGCGACTTTGGCGGGAGTTGGCGCTGGCGCCGCGCAGCCTGCATCTTTGCGAGGACGAGGCGGTGGCGGGGGCGCCGTTCCAGATTATCGAGTTTCGCTCGGGCATCGCGGTCAAGGGCGACGACCTGACGTTGCTTGCAGGTGTTCCGGGAATCGAGGCATATCTCGCCGGCATGATCGTCGACACGCTGGTGGCGATCCATTCCGTCGATCTCGACGCGGTGGGATTGGCGGGGCTGGGGCGGCCGGACGGCTTCTTTCGTCGCGCCGTACAAGGCTGGAGTGACAGGGCCGAGCGCGTCGCTGACGGAAAGCTCCCGTCGGCCGCGGCTCACATCATACGCTGGCTGGCTGCTGTGCCCGATCCGCGGGGCGGAGAAGCGGCCTTGTTGCACAACGACTTCAAGCTCGACAATATCCTGCTGGACCCGGTTTCGCTGAGACCTGCGGCCGTGGTCGATTGGGACATGGGCACGCGCGGCGATCCGTTGTTCGATCTCGCCACGCTCCTCAGCTACTGGAGCGAACCAACCGACCCCGCCTGCATGCTTCGGCTCGCACAGATGCCGACGGCCCGGTCCGGCTTTCCCGGCCGGGAAGAGGTCGCGCAGGCCTATCAGCGGCGAGCGGGCCGATCGGTCACCGCGATCAAGCCCTATCGCGTGCTGACCATGTTGAAGCTCGGTGTCGTGTTCCAGCAACTCCATGCCCGGTTTCTCACGGGAGACACGCGGGATTCTCGCTATGCCGCCTTTGGTTCGCTCGGCGAGGAATTGCATGAATTCACGATCGATATCGTCAACGACAGGATCTTCTGAGGCAGCGCTCGATGAACTTCGATATTCCGCCTGATCTCAGGGAACTGGGCTCCCGAGCGCGCCAATTCGTGCGTGACGTCGTCCTGGCCTATGAGCGAGACAGCCGCCGCGGCGCTCACGGCCCCAACGATGCGCTTCGGCTCGAGCTGGTGGCGCATGCGCGCGACGCCGGGCTGTTGAGCCCGCATGTTTCCAAGGACTGGGGGGGGCTGGGAATATCTCACATCGGCAAGGCCATCATCTTCGAAGAGGCCGGATACTCGATGCTCGGACCGGTTGCGCTGAATTGCGCGGCGCCCGACGAAGGCAACATGCATCTGCTCGAGGCGGTGGCGACACCCGAACAGAAACGGCGTTGGCTCGGGCCGCTGGCCGCCGGTGAGATCCGTTCGTGCTTCTGCATGACCGAGCCTCATCCAGGGGCGGGCTCCGACCCGTCCAAGCTCAGGACAACCGCAGTCAAGGACGGCGACAGTTTTGTCATCGATGGCCGTAAATGGCTCATCACCGGAGCGGACGGCGCCGGTTTTGCCATCATCATGGCGAGGACCATCGTTGATGGCCGCGATGTCGGCGCGACCATGTTCCTGGCTGATCTTCCGGCTGCCGGATTTCGCATCGAGCGCCTCCTCGACACGCTCGATTCCTCCTTCACGGGCGGCCATGCCGAAGTCGTGATCGAAGGCATGCGCGTTCCGGAGGCCGATGTGCTGGGCGGCATCGGAGACGGCTTCCACTACGCGCAGGTCCGGCTCGTGCCGGCCCGCCTCACGCATTGCATGCGCTGGCTGGGAGCCGCCCGCCGCGCTCATGACATCGCCGTGGAATACGCGCAGCGGCGTGAGGCCTTCGGTGTGCCGCTCTCGTCTCACGAGGGCGTCGGCTTCATGCTGTCCGACAATGCGATCGACCTGCACACGGCCCGGCTGGGCATCTGGCACCTCGCCTGGCTCCTGGACCAGGGGGAGCGCGCCGGCCTGGAGAGCAGCATGGTCAAGGTTCATGCCTCGGAAGCGGTGTGGCGCGTGGTCGATCGATGCGTGCAGATTCTCGGCGGATTGGGCGTGACCCGGGACACGGAAGTCGAACGCATCTTCAGAGATGTGCGAGCCTTCCGCATCTATGACGGTCCGTCCGAAGTCCACCGCTGGAGGATCGCCCGCCGGCTCGCCAAGGACGCAGCGTGATGCCACACGAACTCCAGGGTATCGACTCACTGGCCGGCAAGGTGGTCATCGTCACGGGTGGCGCGCGTGGCCTCGGCCGATCGATCTCCGACGGTTTTGCAATGGCCGGCGCTCATGTCGTTCTGGCGGGCCGTAACCGGGCGACCCTCGACGATGCGGCCGCGCAGATCGCCGCGGCTGGCGGTTCGGTTCTTTCGTTCCAGGCTGACGTCTCCAGTGAAGACAGCGTCGAAGCCCTGTGCGCCGCCGTGGTCGAGGCTCACGGCCGGATTGACGTGCTGGTCAACAACGCCGGGATCAATCCCTGGTACAAGGCGGCCGAGGACACGTCGCTTGAGGAATGGCGCCAGATCATCGACACCAACCTCACCGGCGTCTTTCTCGCGTGCAAGCACGCTGGCCGGGTCATGATCGCGGCGGGAGAAGGAGCGATCGTCAATATCAGCTCGGTCGCCGGGCGTGTCGGCCTGGCGAAGACCACCGCCTATTGCGCGGCCAAGGGCGGAGTCGAGCTGCTGACCCGTCAACTCGCGCTCGATTGGGCCCGAAAGGGTGTGCGTGTCAATGCCATCGCCCCGGGCTACGTTCAGACCGACCTGACCGAAGGTCTGCTCGCACACCCGGTTCTCGGCAAGCGGATCGTCGAGCGCGCGCCGATGGGCCGATTTGCACAGCCGAGCGAACTGGTGGGGGCCTGCCTGTTCCTGGCGTCGAGTGCCGCAAGCTACGTCACCGGGCAGTCGCTCGCCGTCGACGGCGGCTGGACGGCGGCGTGATGCCGGGAGAAACGACCATGCCGCAGCCCATCTCGATGGCACTTGACGGCATCAAGGTGCTCGATCTCACGCGCCTGCTGCCTGGGGCGTTTTGCTCCCAGATGCTCGCTGATCTGGGCGCCGATGTGCTCAAGATCGAGCAGCCCGACGGCGGCGACTACAATCGCTCCTTTCCCCCGCTGAATCGGGCGGAGTCCGGTTCGTTCCTGCTTCTCAACCGCAACAAGAAGAGCCTGACGCTGAATCTGAAGACGGAGATGGGAAAGGAGATCCTGCGCCGGCTCGCACGCGACGCCGACGTCCTGCTGGAGGGCTTCCGGCCCGGTGTGATGGACCGCCTCGGGCTGTCCTTCGAGCATCTCTCGCAGGAGAATCCGAGGCTCATCTACTGCGCCATTACCGGCTACGGCCAAGACGGGCCGAGCCGCCTGAAGCCCGGTCACGATCTCAACTACATGGCCGAGGCGGGCGCCTTGCAGTTGTTCGGCCGGGCGGGGGAGGGGCCGATCGTTCCCGGCCTGTCGATCGCGGATGTCGGCGGCGGATCGCTGATGGCGTCTACAGCCATCCTGGCGGCGCTCATCGCGCGCGGCCGCACCAACAAGGGCCAGTTGGTCGACGTGTCGATGCACGACGGAACCATGACTTGGCTCAGCCTGCACGCGGCGGATCAATTCTTCGCCGGCATCGAGCCGAAGGGTGGCGAACGTCCATTCATCGGTCAGGCTCCCTGCTACAACATCTATGCCTGCGCGGACGGCAAACATGTCGCTCTCGGCATCATCGAGGCGCATTTCTGGCATCGCTTCTGCGACGCGGTGGGCCTGCCGGACCTGAAGGACAGGCAATGGCCGACGGGCCGCGAATGCGAAGAGCACAAGCGCCGGATTTCGGATCTGTTCGCCAGCCGCACCCGTGACGCGTGGCTCGCGGCCCTGGCCGAGGCCGACATCCCGCTCGGTCCGGTTCTGAGCATCGAGGAAGCCTTCGCCGATCCCCACGCCCGCCATCGTGCGATGCTGCGGAGCGTCGAGCATCCCGTCGAGGGCGAGATCCCCCAGATCGGCTTTCCGGTGAAGTATTCGGACACGCCATGCGCGATCCGCTCGGCCCCACCGCTTCTCGGCCAGCATACTGATGAAGTCCTGGCGGCCATCGGTTTCGATCAAGCCGCAATCGAAAGACTCAGGCGGGAAAAGGTGATCTGAAACGAAAAGAGCAAATGCTTGGGGAGGAGACGGTGGCTTCGAACATGACGGACTATCATCAAGAGCGGAGGAATTTCCGCTGGAAGGTACCGGCGACGTTCAACTTCGGCGCAGATGTCGTGGATCGTCTGGCGCGCGATGCGGATGGGCCGGCTCTGATCTGGGCCAACGCCAAGGGCGAGGAGAGGCGATTCTCGTTTTCCGACATGGCCAGGCAGTCAGCCCGGTTTGCCGACATGCTCAGCCGCCGCGGCGTCCGCAAGGGGGATCGGGTGATCGTGATGATGCCGCGCATTCCCGAATGGCAGATCGCCATAGTCGGTTGCCTCAAGCTCGGTGCGGTACCTGTTCCCTGCATCGAGATGCTCACTGCCAAGGATGTCGCCTATCGGGTGCGTCATTCCGGTGCCAAGGCTGTCTTCGTGCGGGGCGAGCACGCTCACAAATTTGTAGGCCTGGAGAGGGACCTGCCGGTTCGCCTCGCCATCGGCGGCGCTACAGGGTTCGAAGCGTATGAGGCGGCGTTCGCCACGGCTGGCGAAACATTCGCCCCCGTCGTCGTGGCGGCGGACGATCCCGCGATCCTCTACTATACGAGCGGCTCGACAGGACAGCCCAAAGGGGTGCTCCACGCCGCGCGCGCGTTGTATGCTTGGCGCTGTTCGGCTTTCTATTGGCTCGATCTCGGCCGGGATGACGTTGTCTGGTGCACGGCCGATACCGGTTGGAGCAAAGCCGGCACGTCGATCCTGTTCGGTCCCTGGAGTTGCGGTGCCTGCAGTTTCTTCTTTGACGGCCCGTTCGATTCCGGCGAGCGCCTGGCCTTGCTCCAGCGATACGGCGTGAGCGTCTACTGCGCGACCGGCACCGAGTTGATCAGGGTCGTTGGGGAAGATGTCCGGGCTTTTGACTTACGGCGGCTTCGGCACTGCATCTCAGCGGGCGAAGCGCTGAATGTCGCCGTGGCAGAGCGATGGCAGGCCGCGACCGGACTCCCCGTTCTGGAGGCGTATGGGCAGACGGAGACGCTGATGACTCTGCTCAACTATCCCTGCCTGACGCCAAAGCGGGGCTCCATGGGTCTGCCTCCTCCGGGTCTCGAGCTCGATATCATCGACGCGAATGGCCATCGACTGCCCAGCGGGGTGGAGGGGGATATCGCTGTGCTCACGCCGAATCCGCAGATGATGCTAGGTTACTGGCAGGAGGATGCGCGCACGGCCGAGTGCTTCGTTGAAGGGCCCGAAGGCCGCTGGTTCATCACCGGTGATCTCGGACGGCGCGACGAGGACGGCTACTTCTTCCACTGCGGCCGCCGCGACGACGTTATCAACTCGGCAGGCTATCGCATCGGGCCTGCCGAGGTCGAGAATGCGCTGATGGAGCATGCCGCCGTTCTCGAAAGCGCTGTCATCGGCGTTCCGGACGATGAGCGTGGCGAGATCGTCAAGGCATTCGTCGTTTTGCGCCCGACGTTTCTGCCTTCGGACGTGCTCGCGAGGGCATTGCAAGATCATGTAAAACAAGTCACCGCACCGTACAAGTACCCGCGGGCAGTCGAGTTCCTGCCGGAGTTGCCAAAGACGATGACCGGCAAGATTCAGCGCCGCGCCCTGCGGGACATGGAAAGGCAAAAGGGCGTTTTGCGTGGAAAGGCGGTCCATGTCGGTTCTGTTTAGTCAGGTTCGTGCCGAGCCGGCCTTTCGGCTGGTGGCGCGTGCGATCGAGGAGAAGATCCTGTCCGGGGCGATCGCTCCCGGCGATCCGCTTCCTTCCGAGGCAGGGCTGGCCGAACAGCTCGGCGTCAATCGTTCGACTGTTCGCGAGGCGATCAGAGGCCTTGAGCAGAACGGGTTCGTGCGCCGAGAGATCGGGCGCAAGAAGCTGTATGTCTCGATTCCGCAATCGTCTGAGATCTCCCGACGCCTGACCGCCGCGATGGTTCTCCACCAGGTGACGTTCGACGAGCTGTGGGAGGCTATGTTCGCGCTGGAACCGGCGGCAGCGACCGCAGCCGCCCATCGAGGCACGGATCAGGACTTCAGCGCCATCGAGGAGAACCTGGCGGCGACCCGTCAGGCGCTGGAGGACAGCTCGAGCTTGACCGCGCTCGACATCGAGTTCCATGAGCTGATTGCACGGGCTGCGCGCAATCGTGCGATCCAATTGGCCCGGCTCCCGATCAGTGAGCTGTTCTATCCGGCCTTCTATGCCGTGATGTCCCGCCTCAACGCCGGCCAGCGCCTCCTGGTCGCTCATGAGAGCATCTTTGCTGCGGTTCGCGACCGCAACGAAAAGGGGGCGCGAGAATGGATGGAGAAGCACATCCTCGATTTCAAGCGGGGGTACGAGCTTGCGAATCTCGATATATCGGCGCCGGTCGACAGGCCGGGCGCGTAGGAGGGGCGTACGGGTGATGACGGCCTGCCGCCAGGGCCTGCCGAGCGAGTTCTCCAGGAGCGTGGAAGAGGCCATTCTTTCCCGTCGCTCGGTGCGCGCCTTCCTTCCGGACGAGGTTCCTCATGCCACGATCGCCCGGATTCTCGAAGTCGCTGCGCGGGCGCCGAGTGGCTCGAACATTCAGCCGTGGCGGGTCATTATCCTGACCGGGCGACCGCTGGCGGCCCTGACCAGGGAGCTCGAGGCCCTGGCGCTCTCGGGCGATCCAGGGGAGGAGGTCTATGCCTACTATCCGACCCGTTGGCGCGAACCCCATCTCGCCCGGCGCCGGAAAGTGGGCTGGGACCTCTACGGCGCTCTCGGCATCGCCCGGGGCGAAACCGAAAAGATCGTGCGCCAACAGGCGCGGAACTATCTGTTCTTCGGCGCGCCAGTCGGGTTGCTCTTCACGATCGAGCAGGATCTCGAGCGGGGCAGCTGGCTCGATTACGGCATGTTCTTGCAGAACATCATGCTGGCCGCGCGCGGCTTTGGTCTGGATACCTGTCCGCAAGCGGCCTTCGTCAAATATCACAGAATCATTGCCAGCCATCTCGATATTCCGGCCGGGCAAATGCTGGTCTGCGGGATGGCGCTCGGCCATCGCGATCCCGACGCGCCCGAAAACCAAATCGCCACGGAACGCGCCGGCCCGGCGGATTTCGCGCGGTTTGTACCACCTGCGGCCGAACTGCCAGGGCGGGCCGGGCCGCACCGGACGTGTGGAGAGGCTTGATGGAGATCAAGGATCGGGTCGTGATTGTCTGTGGTGCGGCCTCCGGCCTCGACCGCGCCACCGCGGTGCGGTTGGCTCGTGAGGGCGGGCGCCTCGCGCTGGTCGATCTCAATGTGCAGGCGCTTGAGGCGGTCGCTGCTGAGACCGGCGGGTTGCCCTTCACCTGTGACGTTGCGGACGCCGCGGTGCCGAGTGTGTCCTGGCCGGGATTCTCGAGCGACTGGGAAGGCCGCGCATTCTGGTCAACTGTGCTGGGATCGCGCCGAGTGCCCGCATCGTGGGGCGGGATGGGCCGGCTTCGCTCGCCGAATTCGAACGGGTGGTCCGTGTGAATCTGGTGGGAAGCTTCAACTGGCTGCGCCTGGCCGCCAATGCCATGAAGGACAATGATCCTGACGCGGAGGGAGAGGGGGGCGTCATCGTGAACACGGCTTCGGTCGCCGCGTCGGAAGGACAGATCGGCCAGGCTGCCTATGCAGCTGCGAAGGGAGGCGTGGCATCGCTGACGCTGCCGGCTGCGCGAGCTTGCACGATACGGCATTCGCGTGGCCGCCATTGCTCCTGGTTTGTTCGGCACGCCGATGGTCCAGAGGATGACCCCGGACGTGCAGGAGTCGATCATCGCGACGGTTCCATTTCCGCATCGTTTTGGAAAGCCGGAGGAGCTCGCTCACATGGTCGTCGCACTCGTCACCAATCCGATGGTCAATGGGTCGGTCACCCGGCTGGATGGCGCGTTGCGTATGCAGGCACGTTGAGCACGCCGTCGGGCACTCAGATTTGCCAATCTGTCTCTCCGGCATGCACGCGCCGCCGCGCTTCCCGCCCGGCTCGAGCGCCGTTCGAGCCACCGGAGCGGATATGCGACGCCGACGATACAATGGGAGCGTTCCCGGCTGGCGGCAGTGGCGGGATATCGGCGATCGGGAAGAGCCTTGAGCTCGGAGCCGAAGGAGGCTCCGACGTGGGAGGAGACCGCGGCGATCGTCACCGAGAGCGACGGGGAGGGCACATCAGTCTCCACCGTCGCTCGCCGGCACGGTCCGGTGCCGCAGCAGCTGTTCGCCCGGCGCCGCCTGGCGCGGCAGCCCCCCGCGGCGTTGCCGGCGGCGGCCCAGCCGGAGCCGGCCGCGGTGTCTGTCCTGCCGCGCCGGGGGCGCCGCCGGTCGGAGGCGAGCGGGAACGGGGTCGCGGCGGGCGGGGGCGAAGTGCGGGTGAGCATGGATGCAAACCCGCGGGCGATCGCGGCGATGAACCAGGCGCTCGAGGCGGGCGCATGACCGGGCCGTCCGGGTGACGGTGGCGATGAAGCCGTCGACCTGCGCAAAGGGGCCGAAGGCCCGGCGGTGCTGGTGCGCGAGACGATGTGCAGCGATCCGCTCTCCGACGTGATCCCGGACCAGGATGAGATCCGCCTCTACACCAACCGTCATGCAAATAGAGGCGGCGGCCAGAGGGGCGCCAGTGTCGATGTTATTTGTAACGCGGAGAAAGGAAGTTCGCCTGACAAATTTGCGGTCCGTCGCGCGCACGCTGATTGATGATTTTTCGTATATTTGATGATCTCGATATCGGATCTCAAAAATATTCGATGCCCAGCTGCGGCCGGTCGTTGGCATTGGGAGAGAGTTGAGAGGTCGGGCCCCCGGCTGCTGCGCGGCCTGGCCCGGGCGAGCGGCTGATCCCACCAATCGCTCGCGATCCGCGGCTTGGAAGCCGCGGCGATTGAGAATCACTCCTCGCAGCACCGGGACCGGAACGACGAACCTTGGGCGTATTGATGGCGTTCGACCCGTGCGGACCGACCCGCCGGTTTCGAAGTCTTCGATGCGTGGCCCGGCGTTGCGAGGTGTCGGCGCCACAGCTCGCATGCCCGGCATCACCGCTGCCGGATCACCTCTTGGCCGGGGTCGGGGAGGCCACTTTGGTCGAGAATGGGCCTGCGGTCACCCACCGCCGCCTCCCGTCCCTCGTCCCTGTCCGAGGGAGCTGACCGACCCCGGCTCCGCGATGACCTGCGCATGAACGAAGTCCTGAAGCTATCCCACCCTCTGTCGGCGGCACAGGCGGAGGTGTGGCTTGCGCACCTGAGCGCCGTCGTGCTCCTTCCCGGCCAGCTTGAACGACGGCTGGAAGAAGTTCACGAACAACCCCACCCTCGTGTAGAGCCGCGCCAGCGCCGCCGCAGCCGCGATCCCCTTCAGGCGCCGGTAGCCCACGATCCGGTGCACCACGGCGCCGTTCTTCTGCTGGAAAAGGTCTGCACCCAGTGTGCCTTGACGGTGCCGGCGAGTGTCTTGCGCGGACGTGTCGGGAGGCAGACTGGAGGGGTGGTATCTGCACTCGCCGCTGACGCGCCGCTCACCGATCAACCAGATCTCTTTGCCGGGCATGCGCTGACCGCCTATATCGCGGAAGCGGTAGTCGGCTCGGCATCGGCCAGCACGCATCCGAACCGCATACCCGCAGATCTGACTCGATTGATCTTCTCGATCGCGATCTTGCTGTGAAAGCTCTGTTGCTCTTCCGGAACCCGCGCCCGGGTCAGGCGGGCCGGGTCGCTCGTCCAGCTCTCCGGCAGAAACAGCCGCAGACCCACCATCACCGGCACCTCGCCGCGGGCCAGCGTCAGAGAGACCAGGGTCTGGCAGTTCGCATTCTTGCCCAGGGCTGAGGCGTACTGTGGAGCCACCCCGACGGAGGCAGCTCCCTTCTTTGGCATCACGGGTGGTGCGGGTCGAGTTTGTCGAATGGCGAGCGGGTCTGGCTAATCTGTCTGCGGACAGATGGCAAGGCTGCCGTGACAGGTCAGCCGGACCGTGCATGCGCCGCGGTGAGCTGGACGCCGCGGCGCATGCTTGGCTTCAGTATCCGATCGTGAAGCGCCGCTGAACGTGCCGTGGTAGCTCCACCTCATCGATGATCGCGACTGCGGCATCTTCGATGGAGATCCGATTCTGTCCGTCCGCGTCGAGGACGGGCTGATCGCCACCGAGTCGATAGCGACCAGTCCGCTCGCCAGGATAAATGTTGTGCGCTGGGCTGAAATACGTCCAGCGGCGGTTCGAGAGCCGATAGGTGTTCAACGCATCGCGATGGCCACGGACCGCAACCTCGTATTCCTCGGGGATACCGATCTCCTTCAAGCCCTTGCGCAATTCGTCGGCCGTGTCAGCTTCCACAAGCCCGGGCCTCAGTTCCAGGCTGCCCGCGCCGCCCACGACGATCAGCCTAAGGCGCAGATGGCTTTCCATCGCCTTCAACAGGGTTCTGGCAACCTCGGCATAGACGCCAGGATTCCTGATCGATTGCTGCACCGTGTCGTTCAAGTCGCGTGCTGCGTTGCCCGGCTGGTAAGTGCTCACTAGGACGTCCAGGCCCTGTATTCCCGACATCACGCTTTCGAGATCGAAGACGTCCAGCGTCTTCCAGGTGACGCTGGCTGGATCTGGCGGGAATCGCGAGGCGTCGCGCGTGAACGCAGTGACTTGGTGCTCTCTGCTGACGGCCTCGGAGAGGACTCGCTGGCCGATATTGCCGGTCGCGCCGATGATTCCAATCTGCATGGCGATGATTTTTCCCATCTGTTTTGTGGGCGGTGGGCAACCCACCGGTCGATGAGATAAGGTGGTGGAGGTACGCAACAATCCCGGTTGATTGGAAAGGCGTTTTGCATTGGTGGGAAAATGAACCTCGGCTTTGACGACGCAGCGATCTTTCTCAGCGTCGTTCGCGAAGGGACCTTCAGCGGCGCGGGACGGGTGCTTCGAATGCCCGTCAGCACCGTTAGCCGTCGGGTCGCCGCACTGGAAGCTCGTTTGAGCACTCAACTCCTGCGGCGCACAACTCGGGCCGTCAGCTTGACGGAGGACGGCCGAGCCTTTGCCGAGCGTTGCAGCCTCGTTTTCGACGAGTTCGAGGCCGCCCGTGAAGCTCTGGCCACCAAGGGCAATGGTCTTCGCGGCACGATCAGGGTGACCGCTCCATTCTTTGCATGTTCGGAGATGTTCGGGCCATACTTGCTCGATTTTGCGGCGCAGCACCCCGATCTCGTCATGGATCTGCGCCTCACCAACGGCACGCCGGACCTGGTTGAAGAGGGCATCGATCTTGCCTTCCAACTCGGGCCTTTGCCCGACGGTCGGCACGTGGCGCGGAAGCTCTGGCCCGTCCGTTATGCGCTCTGCGCCAGCCTCCCATTTGTGAAGCGGTACCCGGATGTGATGAAGCTGACACATCCACGCCAGTTGACGACTCTGCCATGCATTCTGACACCGCCTCTCGAATCGTGGCACTTCGAGCGCGATGGCGAGGGGGACATCACGTTTGTGCCCGAGATCATTGGGGCGAAGATCGAAGATTTGGCGCTGGGGGCTGTGGCCGCTGGCCGGGGCCTCGGCCTCGGCTATCTGCCAGAAAGCCTCGTCGCTGGACGTTCTAGTGATGCGTTCGTGAGCCTGAATCTCGGTGGGTGGCGGCCGCGTGCGCGTGATCTGTTCGCAGTCTATCCTCGGTCGCGCCAGCTTTCACCAAAGGTACGGGCGGCCATCGATCACGCGGTTGCAGGGCGCGATTGGTACAAGCAGCCGCGGGAGGAGACCGGGTCGATGACCGGACGTCGAGGCAGGGCCGCCATGGCGCTCCAGGGCTAGTCTTACTGCGTCACAAGTGGCCTAGGATTGTGGATCGTAGTCGCGCAACAGGGACATCGTTGCAGGCGCTGAGCCAGGGCGACGGTCAGGCGTCGCCGCAGCGTGGGGATTGAGGTCGGGACGTGCCGTTCGGGTCGGATCGGGGGCGCCGCGGGGTCGATGACCCTCGGGAAGGCCGGGCGCTTGGCGGCGAGGGGCTTGAGCTGCAGCTGAGGGGGGAAGCGTCTCGAGCAGGGAGACGAGGAATCCGTAGGCGGCGATGCAGAGGCCGACGTGGTGATGGAAGCCACGCCAGCCGCGGCCCTGGTAATGGCCGAGGCCGAGCTCCTGATAGTCCCGCTCGATGCGCCAGCGGAGCTTGGCGACATCGACCAGTTGGGCGACCGGGATGTCGGCCGGCAGGATGGACAGCCAATACTTGGTCGGCTCGACCTCGCCCTCGGGCCACTCGATCAACAGCCATTCCTGGGGATGGGGCTCGGATCGGTCGAAATCCCGATGCGCGGTGCGCACGCGCAAGGCGGCGAAGCGCGAGCCGAGTTCGCCATTGCTCCCCTCCCGCCAGGTGACGGCCTGCCAGGCCCCGGCTGGCAGCGCCTGGGCCAAGGCCTTGGCCGAGATCGGCTGGTGGTCGGCGGTTCGGCGCAGTCGCGTGGTCGGCCGACCTTTGCCGCTCCACGGCAGGGGTGGCAGAGGGCCTTGGCCGGGCGGCCAGACGCTCAAGGAGGACAGGACGCCCACCGCATAGGTCAGGCCGAGCTCGGTCACCCCGGCGCGGAACGACCCGTCCGTCCCATAGCCGGCGTCGGCCAAGACCACGCCCGGCGCGAGCCCCGAAGCCTTGGCCTGCCTGATCTGCTCCAGCGCGATCTGCGGCTTGGTCTGAAAGGCGACCTCGGGCGGGATCTTGCCCCGGCGCCGCAGCTCTGGATCCTCGGCCCAGGCTTGCGGCAGATACAGTCGCCAGGCGATCGGCAGGCTCGCCGCATCGCGGGCACCGACAGACTGACCGCCACCTGGCAATTGTCCTGCCTGCCCAGTTGGCCGCAGTACTGCCGCGCCACGCCCACCGAGTGCTTCCCTTTCTTGGGAAAGCCGGTGTCGTCGATGACCCAGGCCCGGATCGGACCCCGCTGCTCAAGCGTCGGCAGCACCCAGTTCCGCGCCCGGCCCATCAGCGCCGCATCCGACCACGGCGCCTGGCCCACGACATGCAGCAACGACTGATGCTTGGCGGCCACGCGCGAGGGCGCCGTCACCGCCGCCAATGGTTCCACGCTCTTGCGCTCCACCGGCAGCAACAAGCCCAAGTAGTAATCCTTCAGCGGCTCGGCCCGGTCGGCGTGGCCGATCACCTCCACCAGGCTTTCGGTATAGGCCTCGAACGCCGCTTCACTCTCCGCCGTCCAGCTGTCCATCGCACCGCACTTCGCTGAGGTCGAGGCGCTACCGCAGTAAACCCGACGCTGCTCCGAATCCCCACGCGGACGCGACTTTCTGACTCAGTAAGACTAGGTGTCGACAGACGTTGCCGCGGATGTAGAAGTCGACGTCGTCCGGGCGGCCCAAGCTGACGCCGCAGCCCGCTGCAAGACGATGATTAGGTGTGTCGCCGCTTTCGGATCGACATGATCTGGGAGGGGCCGAGACTGAACGTCTCGCGCAGTGGCGGCCACGCGGTAGCTGAGTTGTGTTGCGAGCGCGATTTTTGGCACCCGGCAGCGGCGGACCAGAAACAGTGAATCGTAAGCGAAATGACTCGCGCCAAGCGCCGGAAGTGAGTCACTGTTAGCCGCAAGAATCTCCTTCAGAAGTGATGGCCCGCTCGGAACCAGATCCTGCGCTGTTCGTATGTGCTCCTGGACGGTTTCACGAAAGGATGCCCTAACCGATCGGCCGAGGGTGTCGTCGCGCAGAATTATCCCGATCTTCCGCTTTAGGATCTGGTAGTCTTCAGCCCAGGTGGCCGAAAATCCAGGGTAGTATTGGTTCATAAAGGGTCTGATTTGTTGGGCATATTGTTCCTGTGTGATCATCCTCGCGTAGGTCAGCGCCGCCCCGTAGCCGTTAAGATAGGTGCCGACTCGCTCTATTCTCGTAATTCTTGTGGGGACATCGACAGCCTCAAGCTCGCAGAGCGTCAGTTCGTCGATCGCCAATAGCCATAGTAGAAAGCTCAGATGATGGCTTAGAAGCCACCGTTCCCAGGCTACTTGATCTTCGATCGAGAAGAAGTCTTCCTTCAGATGCTGGATTTTATTCCAAGATGATTCGTCCGAAGCTGTGTTTTCGACAAAGTCATAGAGGACGGATTTTGTGCCTGCCGTTTGGACAGATGGCGGCAGGTAGAGGACCCGCCCTAGGCCGCAATGGTGCATAGAGTATCCTTAAGGAGATTACTCGTGTGCCGAATCGGTTTGTCTTCTGCCTGCTGCTCGAACCGAACGACCACATGCCGAGACCCTACGATCTCAACGCGGTCCTGTCGAGTTGCAGCTCGAAGACCACTGCGATGGTTCGCTACTCCCTCGTCTTGACTTTGACGAGCGACAGCGCCGCCGCCGCAAAGTCGCTTTGATCCTCCGGCCAATCGGGGCCAGGCCGCAAAGATACCTATCCCTTTCTATGCAACCCACTTTCGGTTTTGAAATTGAAATCGTTCGATGCTGGATATTAATGAAGTTGAAATGGAAAGATCGACGTCTTTGGCGCCAGCCGGGTCGAGGAACTCATTGCCCATATTTCTCGCACGAGGTGATCTTGGCGTTTGCAAATTATCGATGGCCGTGGTTGATCAGATCGTCTCGTCGCAGGGTTCACGACTGCAGCAGGACTCGACGTTGGAATAGCCACCATGGCGCCTTTTCACTGCCCCTGCAGTTCCCAGCCTTCGTTGCAATCTCTGACCGATAAAGACCTTATCACGACGAGCAACGGCGGCCTTCTGCCGGCGCGCGGCCCACCATGGCGATGATGGCTTTGCCGACGATGGCTACGCCCGTGGGCAATCGTGTTCTGTCCACAAAGGTCAGTTCCCTGGGCGCTTGGATCCAGGCCGCGTGAAAACGTGGTGATCTGATACGCTGTCCGGGGTGGCTGGGGGGCAGGCGTGACGTATTTGGTCGAGGGTCAGGACTGCCGCCAGGTCCCGCTGCTGCCGGACTGCTTGGACGACTACGTCGGCGAGGATAACCCGGTTCACGCCGTCGAAGTCTTCGTGCGTCAGGCTGATCGATGCCAAGATCGACGACATCCGCCGCTTCCGCTCGGCAGCCAAGCTGGCGGCCTATGCTGGGTTGGTCCCATCGACCTAATCCAGCGGCGGCAAGACCTGCCACGGCCGGATCATCAAATAGCGCGACAAATGGCTGCGCTGGGCCTTCGTCGAAGCCGTGGCGCCGGCGATTACCGCCGATCCAGATCTGATACCAATCCTCTGAAGGGATGACTCACGGGGCTTTGCAAGGTGGAGGCGGCGTGATTCAAGGGGGCAAACAGCAAGGGGTTCGCCATGGCAGCGCCAATCGCCCTTCGGAGGGACTACTCGGCGTCGGATCTGCGCGGTTTGGCGCGGCGGACGCGGGACGCCGGCCAGGCGCGCCGGCTTCTGGCCCTGGCGGTGATCCTGGACGGCGGCAGCCGGAGCAACGCAGCACAGGTCGGGGATGTCGGGCTGCAGACCATCCGCGACTGGGTGCTGCAGTTCAACGCCGAGGGCCCGTCTGGTGTTCTGACCGGCAAGCCGCCAGGGCGGTCGCCACGGCTCGGGGCCGAGCATCGGGCGGCGCTGGCCCGATGGGTCGAGGACGGGCTGGTGCCGGCGGTGGACGGTATGGTCCGCTGGCGGCTCGCCGACCTGGCGCAGCGGCTGTTCGAGGAGTTCCGGATCGTGATCGGCGAGACGGCGCTGGGCCGGACGCTGCAGCAGATGGGCTACCGCAAGCTCTCCGCCCGGCCGCGCCATCATGCCCAGGACCCGGCTGCGGCCGCGGCGTTCAAAAAAACTTCCCGGCCCGCGTGGCGGAGATCGTCGCGCGCCACCCGGGCCAGCCGATAGAGATCTGGTTTCAAGACGAGGCCCGGATTGGCCAGAAGAACAAGATCACCCGGCGCTGGGGCCTACATCTTCGGCGCCATCTGCCCGAAGGATGGCAAGGGCGCCGGCCTGGTCCTGCCCCGCTGCACCACCGAGGCGATGCAGTTGCACCTGGCCGAAATCGCCCAGGCCGTGGCCCCGGGCGCCCACGCCGTCGTCCTGGTCGATCAGGCCGGCTGGCACCATGACCGGCAAGCTGGCCGTGCCAGCCAACATCACCCTGCTGCCGATCCCGGCCCGGTCGCCCGAGCTCAACGCCGCCGAAAACATCTGGCAGTTCCTCCGGGACAACTGGCTCTCCAACCGGGTCTTCAAGTCCTAACGGGGACATCCTCGATCACTGCTGCTTCGCCTGGAACACCCTGATGGCTCAGCCCTGGAGGATCATGTCCATCGGTCTCCGCGGCTGGGCTCATGGGTCATGATTCCCACAGATTGGTATAAACATCTAGTTCGAGGCACACGACATGCTCACGCTCGGCGGAGCACGGGTCGTGGGCGCGGCGCGTCCTTCCCGTGAGGGCGCCTGATCCTCCACTACCGTCCTACGCCTCCGATCGCGAGTAACCGCCGCCCCAAGAATCGCATCAGGATCGCCAGCGGAATCCCAATGCTCGCGCTTCATTCCGCCTGCTCTAACGGCTGCCTTTCGAGGCGATCGCATACGGCACGGCATAGCGGACGTCATGATCGATTGAGATGGTGTAGCCGGCGGGTGGGAAGGCTCTCTGCTGGCAATCGTGGCGATCGCAGAGCCGGCAGCTCACGCCGATGGGGGTGATCTGAGGGTTGGTTCTCCACTCCAGCCCGTCCGCATAGACGACGTGTCCGGCGTCGGCGAGTTCGCAGCCCAGTCCGATCGCATAACGGCGGCGCGTCGACGTGTAGCCGACGCCCGGCTTGGTGAGCGCCTGCGCCAGCGAGAGATAACGCACGCCGTCCGGCATTTCGACGATCTGGACCAAGAGGCGATCCGGCGCCTCGAAGGCCTCGTGGACATTCCAAAGCGGGCAGGCGCCTCCGTACCGCGCGAATTGGAAACGTGTGGCGCTGTGACGCTTGGTGATGTTGCCGGCTCGATCGACTCGCAGAAAGTAGAACGGAACGCCTTGAAGCCCCGGGCGCTGCATCGTCGACAGACGATGGCTTACCTGCTCCAGGCTTGCGCCGAAGAGATGGGCCAGAATTCCGAGGTCGTGGCGATGGGTTTGGGCTGCGGCCAGGAATCTCCGATAGGGCAGCATCGTCGCGCCGGCGAAGTAGTTGGCCAGAGACACGGCGCAAACGGCGTTGGCATCGTCGCTTCGGAAGGCGGCCTGGTCCACGATCTTTTGGATCGCCTCGCTCGCCTCCAGGAGCGCGACTTGGTGAGCGAGGGCGAAGATCTGGCTAGGCCGCTCGGCTTGCCCATCAATGGTGAGTCTGCGCGCTCCGCGCTCGAGGCGGCGCACCGGAAGGTTCGCAAGCAGCGATCGATCGATCACCACACTGATTCCGTGCCGACTGGCCAAGCGGTCGATCAACGCGTCGGCGAGATGCTCGAAGCCGCTCTCCAGCTCGGCGGAGAGCTGCTCGGCCTGACGATCGAGGGGATCGACGTAGTTGCCGATGGCGTGAAAGAAGTCGCGAACCTCCTCATACGGAAATGCGACGTTGGCGGATCGGTTCTCGCCTGATCCCGAGAGCGCGCTGTCGAGTGCCTGGAAACGGTCGGCGAGAGCGCGATGGGAGGCTTGGAGCTTGATCGCGGTGCGAGCAACCGTCGGAGCATGCTGTATCGCCGCCTTGAGTTCGCTCAATCCGATCTCGGTCTCCATGAGAGCGGAGTCGGACAACGCGTCGCGAAGATCGACGAGGAGGCGATCCTCCGTGCCGTCGGAGAAGACCGAAGCATCGACGCGAAAGACCCTTGTCAACCCGACCAGAACCGCTGCCGTCAGCGGCCGCTGATTGTGCTCGATCTGATTGAGGTAGCTGGTCGAGATCGCGAGCCGCTTGGCGAGCGCCTGCTGCGGCCATGCGGCCTCTTCGCGCAATCGCCGAACTGCTGCCCCCGCAAAAAGTTTCCGACTCTTCATCTGCAAATCTGCGCAGTTTGCAAATTTACAATAAAGCCTCTTTTCTCGGGACCGCAAGCTATATTTCTGCTTCATAGGGGCATCGGAAGGGCAAGTCATCGCCTCTGCGGGATATTGACAATGCGTGACATCCTCGAACAACTCGAAGAGCGCCGTCAGAGCGCGCGTGAAGGCGGTGGCGAAAAGCGTATCGCGGCGCAGCACAAACGCGGCAAACTGACGGCGCGGGAGCGTATAGAACTTCTGCTCGACCACGATTCGTTTGAAGAATTTGACATGTTCGTGCAGCAGCGCTGCACCGATTTCGGCATGGATAAGGCCGAGAGGATTCCCGGGGACGGCGTCGTCACCGGCTGGGGGACGGTCAACGGCCGCACTGTCTTCGTCTTCTCCAAGGATTTTACCGTTTTCGGTGGCTCACTCTCGGAGACCCACGCCCAGAAGATCGCCAAGATCCAGGACATGGCACTGAGGATGCGCGGCCCGATCGTCGGCCTGTTCGACGCCGGCGGCGCCCGCATTCAGGAGGGCGTGGCGGCGCTCGGAGGCTACGGTGAGGTCTTCAAGCGCAATGTGCAGGCATCCGGCGTCATCCCTCAGATCTCGGTGATCATGGGACCTTGCGCCGGTGGTGACGTCTATTCGCCGGCCATGACCGACTTCGTCTTCATGGTGCGCGACACCAGCTATATGTTCGTCACCGGCCCCGATGTGGTGAAGACCGTCACGCACGAGTCCGTGACCCCGGAAGAACTTGGTGGTGCCACGGTTCATACCTCCAAGTCCTCGGTTGCCGACGGCTCCTTTGAAAATGACGTTGAAGCTCTGCTGCAGGTGCGCCGGCTGATCGATTTTCTGCCGGCCAGCAACATGGGCGACGTTCCCGAATGGCCGTCCTTCGACGTGCCGGAACGCATCGACCTGAGCCTCGACACGCTGGTGCCGGACAATCCGAACAAGCCCTATGACATCAGCGAGCTGATCTTGAAAATCGTCGACGAGCGCGACTTCTTCGAGATTCAGGGCGCTTACGCCAGGAACATCATCACCGGCTTCGCCCGCATCGGGGGCCGCACGGTCGGCGTCGTCGCCAACCAGCCGATGGTCCTGGCTGGAGTGCTCGATTGCGATGCCTCCCGCAAGGGGGCCCGCTTCGTGCGCTATTGCGATGCTTTCGGCATCCCGATCATCACGCTGGTCGACGTCCCAGGCTTCCTGCCCGGCACGGCGCAGGAATGCGGCGGCTTGATCAAGCATGGCGCCAAGCTGCTTTTCGCCTATTCGCAATGCACCGTGCCGCTTGTCACCGTCATCACCAGAAAGGCCTATGGCGGCGCCTATGACGTAATGGCCTCCAAGCATATCGGTGCCGACGTGAACTATGCTTGGCCCACCGCGCAGATTGCGGTGATGGGCGCCAAGGGCGCTGTCGAGATCATCTTCCGCGGCGAGGATCCCGAGACGATCGCGCGCCGAACCAGAGAATACGAGGATCGCTTCATGTCCCCGTTCGTGGCGGCGGAACGTGGCTATATCGACGAGGTGATCATGCCGCACTCCACTCGCCGTCGAATCGTCCGGGCGCTGGCCTTGCTGCGCACCAAATCCGTCGAACGTCCTTGGCGCAAGCACGACAATATTCCGCTGTGAGGCGTTCGCGATCGGCCCGGCACGGAGCGAAGGCTTTGGACTCCCTGATGATCTCTACCGGACGGGGCCGCGATTCCGAAATAGGAGTGCGGCGGCTCAAGTTTGCATTCGGCCGGATCTCCAAAGCCGGTTCCCCAGATCCGGCGGGCAATCAATCAAGGCAACTCTTCGCATGTTCACAAAGATCCTGATCGCGAACCGCGGCGAGATCGCTTGCCGCATCATCAAGACGGCACGACGGATGGGGATCAGAACGGTGGCCGTCTACTCGGATGC
Organism: Inquilinus sp. OTU3971; assembly: GCF_038440215.1. NCBI lineage: Bacteria > Pseudomonadati > Pseudomonadota > Alphaproteobacteria > Rhodospirillales > Rhodospirillaceae > Inquilinus > Inquilinus sp. OTU3971. Next base: position 121,357 of record NZ_JASATH010000001.1, read on the forward strand.
CGATCGTCACTCGCTGCACGTTGGAATGGCCGACGAGGCCGTGCATATCGGTGCTGCACCTGCGGTCGAGTCCTACTTGCAGATCGAGACGATTCTCGCAGCCTGCAAGCAGCTGGGAGCCCAGGCCGTGCATCCGGGGTACGGCTTCCTGTCCGAGCGCGAAGCTTTCGCCCGGTTCCTGGAGGACAACGGAATCGTCTTCATCGGCCCCAATCCCGGCGCGATCGCCGCGATGGGCGACAAGATCGCGTCGAAGAAGGTGGCCGCCGCTGTCAAGGTCTCGACCGTGCCGGGCCATCTCGGGCTCATCGATAGCGCTGGGCGTGCTGTGGAGATCGCCGATGAGATCGGCTATCCCGTCATGATCAAGGCCTCGGCCGGCGGCGGAGGCAAAGGTATGCGCATAGCCCATTCGGCGAGGGAGGTGGCCGAGGGTTTTGCACGCGCCAGATCCGAGGCCGCGTCCTCCTTCGGCGACGATCGTGTCTTTGTTGAGAAGTTCATCCTCAATCCGCGCCATATCGAGATCCAGGTTCTGGGCGACAGGCATGGAAACGTCGTCTGCCTCGGCGAGCGCGAATGCTCTATCCAGCGTCGCAATCAAAAGGTGGTCGAAGAAGCGCCGTCCCCGCTGCTGGACGAGGAGACGCGGCGCAAGATGGGCGAACAGGCGGTCGCGCTCGCCAAGGCGGTGGGCTATGATTCCGCCGGCACGGTCGAATTCGTGGTCGGGCAGGACAAATCCTTCTATTTTCTCGAGATGAACACGCGTCTGCAGGTCGAGCATCCGGTCACCGAGATGGTGACGGGCATCGATCTGGTCGAGCAGATGATCCGTGTCGCCTGCGGGGAAGCGCTCGCTATCGCGCAGGGGGATGTCAAGCTGACCGGCTGGGCAATTGAGAGCCGCATCTATGCCGAGGATCCGGTCCGCGACTTCCTGCCCTCAACCGGCCGACTGACGACCTATCGACCGCCGGCCGAAGGGCACGATGGCGAGGCGACGGTCCGCATCGACTCCGGCGTGTTCGAGGGAGGCGAGGTCTCGATCTACTACGACCCGATGATCGCCAAGCTGGTGACGCATGCCCCCACGCGCGATGCCGCGATCAGGGCGCAGGCCCGCGCGCTTGACGCCTTCGCCATCGACGGCATCCGTCATAATATCCCTTTTGTCTCGGCGCTGATGCAGCATCCGCGCTGGATTTCGGGCAACCTCTCGACCCGCTTCATCGCGGAGGAGTTCCCCGAGGGCTTCTTGCCTTTGGATCCGAACGCCGAGGTGGCTCGACGCATGGCGGCGATCGCGATTGCTTGCGACCACCGCCTCAACGCTCGCAAGCGTCGTATCTCGGCGCAGATGGAAGGCTGGCGAAGGGTCGAGTTCGACTCTACCCGCATTGTCACGCTCGGCGCCGAGCAGTTTTCTGGTCTGGTGTACGACGAGGGCGGAACCGTGCTGATCGACCTCGGCGAACGCAGCATGGCGGTCGTTTCTGACTGGCGCCCCGGGGAACCGGTCTGGCATGGCACGCTCGACGGCTCCGCAGTCACGGCGCAGGTGCGGCCGATCTTGAACGGATTCTTCCTCGGCCATGCCGGCGCTCATGCCAAAGCATGTGTCTACACGCGGCGCGAAGCCGCTCTCGTTGCCCTGATGCTGGAGAAGCAGGCGGCCGGTATCGGCAGGTTCCTCCTCTGCCCGATGCCGGGCCTGGTCAGGGCGGTGCCGGTCAAGGTTGGCCAGGAAGTCAAGGCCGGCGAGGCGCTTTGCGTGATCGAGGCGATGAAGATGGAAAACGTGCTGCGGGCCGAGCGCGATGTCACCATCGCCAGCCTTCTGGCGAAGGAAGGGGATTCCCTCACCGTGGATGCCCCGATCATGGAGTTCGCCTGAGAGAGCGAGGCTGCGATCCATACGCCACGCACCCCGAGCGGCCATACTCACGTGACCTTCGTGAACTGCTCCCTGTCACAGTCTGTCGGGCGATCCTGTCGGCAGCAGGGCTGCGACGCCATAGTTTCGGGAGCCTCGGCGCCTCCCTGGACGATCGACTGCGTCGCGGTTGGGGGCCAGATGGATTTGTCCCAATCGTGGATCAGGGTGAGGCCATGATGTACGATTCAACCCCGGCAAGATTCGAGGTCTGCCGCGATCGCTGGCTTGCCATTTTGACGGCGGGCGTTGATGCGATCCCTGCCTCAGCCTTGATGCGAGGGCCGCAAACCGAGAAGCCAGGAAGAGAGCATTGCGTGGCAACCCCTCGTCCTGTCTCCTTCAGGTCACTCGCGTGCCCCCTTGCGCGCTTTCCTCTGACGCTATTGTTCCGAATCCGGATCGTTTCTCGGGGGAAGGTATCGGTGCTTTCCAAGGAAGATCCTGAGATACCGGCCGAGGAGCGTCGAGCGCCCAGGCCACCGGTGCGAAGACGACCCAACGAGTTGACGATGTGGCGCCCATGGGGGAGTGTTCTCAACACGCGATGACATCCGGGCTGCCATTCGTCGCCGCACCCATCGGGCGGTGCATCCGCCCGCTCCGACGCGAACCAAGAGAAGATCGAGGAGGGATGCTTGAGTGTACCTGCGGTCGAGCACTGGTACGTGTTTTGTCGTCACCACCAGAGGCCGCGCCGCTTATTGTGTCGGGCTGGGGTATCGAGGAGCATCGCCGGACGTCTTCTTCGTCTGCTCGTGGATGTCCCCGAGAAAACGCGCATATCCTCCTGTCTGCAATCGTCTGAGCCGCAGCGCGCCGGCGGTCAAAATGTCCGGCAGGCTGGCAAGCCAGCGGTTGGTCCCTCTTCGGCGGCATGGAGAGTGTCCCGTCTGATGTCAATATTCTGCCATTGATCCGGGTCATCGGCAGCGCGCCGCCGAGCGTGAAGAGAGTTCGATACGAAGGGGACGTCGTCTCATGCCTGTGATTGACACATCGGTCCTTGCGGCTGGCTTCTGCGATCCTCCGCATCCCCCGACCAACCCGGTCGCGCGCCAAGCCGAAGACGCGGTCATCGAATGGCTCTGGCGGATCGGCTTCCTGACCTCGCCGGCACAGGAGCAGCATCTGCGATCCTTCAAGTTCGGGCTCTACCATGGGATCGCCACCCCGGACGTGGACCTCGAGCATATGGTCCTCGGGCTGATGTGGTTTTGCTGGGGATCGCTCGCCGATGACCAGTACGACAACTACGATTGGGGAGATCGGCAAGGCCGTATGAACGGCATACTGCAGGCCATGCGCGCGTTCCTCGCCAGCGGCCGTCCCGACGGGCTGCCGTCAAACCCCGTGATCGCCGGTTTCGTCGATTTCTGGCCACTCGTTACAGCGAAGCTCTCGGCACCGGGGCGGCAGAGAATATCCAGCCACTTCATGGACTACGTGCAGGCCATCGCATTTCAGAATACATACCATGCCGCAGGCCGCATCCCGGACGCCGCTACCTTCCTGACGATGCGCCGCAACACTATTGGCATGATATTTCAGGCAGATGTTCTGGAGGTCGTGTGCTCACTGCGGGTGCCCGATGTGCTGCGGGATAGTCTATTGTATCGGGAACTCGTCTTGTGCTTTGCCGACACCACCGCCTGGCACAATGACGTGTACGGATTGGAAAAGGACATTGCGGACGGTCAGACCTGCAACATGGTACGTGTGGTCGCAGCGAGCGAAGGGTGCAGCTTGGTCGAGGCCGTGGACCGGGTTCTGGAGCGCGCCAAGGAACGGCAACGGCTGCTGCTCGATCTTCAGGAACGGTTGCCTGAACTCGCCGGCCAGCTCGATTTGCCCTCCGAAGCCGCGAATCAGGCCGCTCGGCTGGCTTTGCATCTCCGCCGCTACGCATACGCCAATTTGGTGTGGATTGGAGAAACCCGTCGCTACGATCTGGATCTTCCGCGCATTCGGGGGACGTTCGGCGACCTCATCGCTCATGAACGAGTTGAGGGCCGCGATGGATAGGCCGCTGCGGGAGGTGCCGGCCGCGCCAGGCAGGTTGCCCATCCTCGGTCACGGTCTGGCGCTGGCCCACGCCCCTCTTCGATTCCTCGAGTCGTTGCGCATTTCAGGCGAAATCGTCCGGATCGACGTCGGCGCCTGGCCGGTCTACATGCTGACGTCTCCAGGCCTGGTACACGAAGCGCTCGTTGCGTATGCGCCATATCTGGTCAGAGGCCGCATCTACAACCGCGCTCGCCCATTGTTCGGAAACGGCCTCGCCGTCTCCGATGGGGAGTTGCACAAGCAGCAGCGGCGGCTTGTCCAGCCGGCGTTCCGCCCTCAGCGGATCGCCGCGTATGCCGACATTATGAGCCGGCGCGCCAGCGAACTCACCCGCTCCTGGCGGGCGGGCCAACAAGTCGCGTTCGACAGGGCGATGCATGAACTGACCCTGCAGGTCGTCGTCAGTGCGCTGTTCTCGGCGGAGATCGACCGCTCGGTCTCGGCAGAGCTGCTGCGGCTTATGCGGGTCATCATGCAAGGCATCGCGTTGCGCGCCGTCCTGCCGAGACGGCTGGACAGCTGGCCGCTCCCCGTGAACCGCCGCTTCACGGCCGCGGCCACTCGGCTGCGGCAGATGGTTGATGAAATCATAATGGCCGGTCGTGGACAGAACCGAGGCGACCTGTTATCGCTCCTGCTTGCTGCGCATGAAGCCGATGGCGGGGCGATACCGGTCTCGCAGATACGGGACGAAGCCATCTCGCTGTTGGTGGCCGGCACAGAGACGCCGGCCACGACGCTCGCTTGGACGTTTCACGAGCTTTCCCGCCGTCCTGAAATTGAACGACGGTTGCACGCCGAGATAGATACGGTCGTTGGAGACGGGCCGATCGGCATCGCCGAGCTTGAGAAGCTGGAATATACGCAACGGGTGCTCATGGAGGTGCTTCGTCTGTATCCTGTACTCATGTTCACGCGGCGGACGATAGCGGAGATCGCGCTCGATGGTGTGTGCATTCCATCTGGAACGGAAATCGCGTACAGCCCCTACGCGTTAAATCGGGATCCGGATCTGTATCCTGACCCGACCGGATTCGATCCGGATCGCTGGCTGCCGGAACGGGACGCACACCTCCCTCCCCGAACATTCACGCCATTCGGTTCCGGCCATCACAGGTGCATCGGGGAAGCGTTCGCCTGGACAGAGATGAGCATCCTGGTGGCGACGATCACTCGTCGCTGGCGGCTGCGCCCCGCCGACGAAAGGCCAGTCCGGAAGGTCGTGGCGGAAGTGCCGCGCCCGGATGCGCTGCCGATGGTTCTCGAGTCTCGCCGACGGTAAGACGGTGACGGGTCGGATATTTGAGGGCCGACGTTGATCGGCGGGTGGCGGCGCGCCCGTCGACTCCGGTCTTCCGTCACGAGCAATGATCAGAGCAAAGAAGACGTTGGCTCTTTAGAATTACGTCTCTGGATTGCTTAGAATATATGCAAAGAGAGTGACTTGGATTCTATATTGGTTTAGAGAATTTGTGGTGTATACCAATCGAATGCATGATCAATTGATGATTGTAGTTCCAAATGATCTTCTGCCTGTCCGCCCCGGCCTTGGACTGCGTACAGCGGTTGGTGAGACTTCGCAGTTCCGCCTGTTGAGGAACCCGGCGGGCGGCGTTGCCTGCTCTGGGCGTTCAGGCAGCCGAGAGGACGTCGCTTTGCTCCAGCGGCTCACTGATCAGTGACAGCCATTTCATGTCATCGCTCGTACCGGCGTTCGGCGTGGTGAGCAGGGTTTCGCCAAAGAAAATCGAATTGGCACCAGCCACGAGGCACAAGAGCTGCACCTCTCGACTGAGATTCGATCGCCCCGCCGAAAGCCGTACCCTAGAGGCGGGCATGACAATCCGCGTCGTCGCGACCATACGCACCAAGTCGAGGGACGCCACTGGAGGTTGACCGGCCAGCGGCGTGCCTTCGACGGGAACCAAAGCGTTGATCGGAACAGTCTCGGGGTGCGGCTCAAAACCGGATAGTATCTGCAGAAGCGAGGCCCGATCATGAACGGTCTCGCCCATTCCAATGATGCCGCCACTGCACAACTCGATCCCAGCCGTGCGGAGCACGGCGAGCGTTTTCAGGCGATCGCCGTAATCACGGGTCGTAACGATCCGGCTATAGTATTCGGGGCTCGTATCGAGATTGTGATTGTAAGCAGTGAGGCCTGCCTCGGCGAGCCGTTCAGCCTGATGCGGCTGTAACATGCCAAGCGTGGCGCAAGCCTCGATACCCAGTGCGCGAACGCCCTTAACCATCTCGATGACGGCATCGAATTCCCGGCCGTCGCGAATCTCCCGCCACGCGGCTCCCATGCAAAAGCGATCGGCGCCGGCTGCTATCGCTTCCGCAGCGATGGCGATCACGTCCTCCGGCTTCATCAAGCTGCCGCGCGCGAGATCGACGTCGCGATGATGAGCCGACTGCGGGCAATACGCGCAGTTCTCTGGGCACCCGCCCGACTTGATCGACAGCAGCTGGGCTTTCTGCATCCTGTTCGGATTATGGTGGAGGCGGTGCGCCGCATTGGCTCGCCCCAAGAGCTCGAGCAGCGGCAGCCTGTAAATTCCCTCGATCTCCTCAATTGTCCACTCGTGCCGGATCCCCGAATTCAGCTCGCTCATTGCCGCGATCCCTGCAAGCGATGGAGAACTTTCGGCACGAGCACGGAACCAAAGGTCACGATGCCAATCTTGAAGACGTCGCCCAAGATGAACGGAGCGACCCCGAAGGCGATCAGCTGATCGGAAGGAATGTGGGTCGCAAGCCACGCCACCCCGAGCCCGTAGATCGGCAGCAAGCCCAGCAGCATTGCGGCCGTGCGGCCGAGCGCGCCTCTCCCCTGAGCGAGCTTGCCGACCAACCAGCAGGCCACGAGGTAGCCCAACAGGTAGCCGCCCGTGGGGCCGGCCATATAAGCAAGTCCGATCCCGCGGGCAGGAGAGCCGGAAAATACAGGCAAACCGACCGTCCCTGCCGCGAGATAGGCAAGAAACACGGACACGGTAAGACGTGGCCCGAAGGTGATGGCAAAGGCCATCACGGCCAGAGTGTGCAAGGTCATCGGCACTGGCCAGAAGGGTATTTGCACCTTCGCGCTCAGGGTCATCATCAATACGCCAGCGAGGATGAGTGGCACTGTCCGCGCAGATCGGCCTAAGAGGCTCTCGTTCGTCAATGCGACGGCGTTGCTCATGGGGCTCTCCAGGTGCGGTGGAGTGGATTGTCCGAGGTTAGAGAGGGGAGTGTTCCAAGATTGTACAAATGCGAACTCCGGGAACCGTTCAGGACCCGTCGCGGCTGATGCCAGCCTTGATCTGACATCGCCGATCTGCTTTGGCTGCCATACACGGGCCCGATCTCCGTGTGCTGCGGCTTGTACCGATCGCGTCTCGCGGCCGGCGCGATCCGAAGCTGCTCGAACCTTTGGCACGAGCGTGCGTGATGTGGGCATGGGCCGCAAATGGCTCACGATTGCGGACGCCACGACGTCGCCCCGATATGACCGCGTCCATATCTGGGCTCTGGTCTCGTTCGTGAAGCGCTCGTCACGGAAACGGGCGTTCCGGCTCTCGACGATGCCGTTCCACATCGATCTGCTGGGCGCGATACCGTCTCAACGACTCTCAACGGTTTGGTCTTTCTGCTATCGCAGGATCGCGCGGGAGGGCCGTTTCGTGCCGCTGCCGGAGACGATCATCGACGGCCGGCCGCGCGCGGCGAGGTGTCGGCGACCAGCACCGGGCGCTCTCGCGTGAAGTCGTCGACCACGACCCGCACGCGGAAGCCCCGCTGGTCCGGTAGCATGTTGGAGACGAAGTCCAGCGGTAGTTCTCTCCCGCGGGAGCACCATCGGTGCCCGCATGCTCATGGCTCGCTTGCGGCCGCCGCGCCGGCGCACGGCCAGCTGTTCTCCTCCCCGCGGATCCGAAACTGCCTCTGGTGGTTCAGCCCGAGGCCCTCTCGCCTCGGCAGCACATACCGGTGCCGACAGCCTTCTTTATCTCCGCCTCCCTCGATCGAAATCAAATTCGAACCAAGGGTGTTTCAGGCGGCGCCGACAGTGGAGGCCTTGCCTCCTGCGGATGCGCCCGTGGCCGTCTCGCGCTTCGTGCGCGATCAGGCGGAGATCTTGAAGAGGCGTTTCCCGTGGCCCGGTTCCTGAAGGCTCTTCCCGATGGCTGCCTTGAAGTCATCCAGGAAATGCGCACCGCTGAGCGGAACCCGGAAGCCAGCATGCCCTGCGATCTCTGCGACCTTCAGCAGCACTTGGTGATCGTGCGCCTGCGGTGGAGCCGAGAGGCGGCGATGGATGTGCGGATGCGGCCGGACCCGCACGACGGACTGATCGAGGATCCGCGGGCCGCCGCAGTGCGCGTGCTCCCCGCCGTTGATGACAAGCCGGGCGGCGGCGGTCATGCTCTGCTCGAGCTCAACCATCGTGGGCCCGCCGACGCTATTGACGACCGCGTCGACGCCCTTACCGGCGGTGATATCCATGACATTGGAGCGGAGCTGACGCGGGTGGCCGGACAGGTCGATGACGCCGGCCGCGCCCAGGGTCCTGAGGTCCAGATCCGGGCGGGACTCATCCACGATCGCGATGACATTGACGCCTCTCGATCTGGCGAATTGCAGCACCAGCATCGAGATCGGCGAGTATCCGGCGATGATGGCAAGCCACTGGCCCGGCCCGACCTGGGCGTGCTCCAGAAGATCCCAGGCGAACATCAACTGAAAGACCTGGCTGCCCTTTCCGATCGGAAAGTCGTGAGGCAAGGGGAGCAGCCATTGGGCCGGTATGGCCGCATACTCGGCCCAGCTGCCGTGGTAGCAGAACGCAACCATGGTTCCGGGCTTGATCGCCACACCCGGTCCGGACTCCCGGACGATGCCGACGCCGTGATTCCCGGCGACCCGCTGTCGGAGCTGCGGCTCGCTTCGTCCCGATCGGGGCTCTGCCAACCGGCAGAGATCGCCGGCATCGATCGATGCAGCGAGCATCTTGACGAGTACGGTGTTGTCCTTCGCTTCAGGAAGCCGCAGCTCGGCAAGGTAGAGGATATCGAGCGGCTGTCCGATTCTGTCGAAGACGATGGCTTTCATTGCTGGTTCCCGGACGACGGATGGCTCGATGCGGGACGCCGGCCCTCATAGGGGCGGGGCCAGTCATCGCGCGGCAGCCCCGATTGGAGAGGTTTCAGAATGCCTTCGGCCGACTCAGTGAACGGAGGGCTGGAGCGTTGCCGAGAGGCTGGGGGCGGTAAATTCGGCGAATGGCTCGAAGAAGGACGTGGCCGGAGGTTCCTCCAGGAGCTGTTCGAACTCTCTGAGTGCGTCCTGGACGTAGGATGAGGCCATGTGAGCCTCGAACGCAGCACGGTCGCGATACCGCTCGACAACCTGAAAATGGGCCGGCTCGGACGCGCTCTGCAGCGCCTGATACGACAAAGCGCCCTCTTCCGAGGCGGTTTGCCTTGCAATGTCGATCAGAAGGTCGCGCACCCGATCGATGGCTTCGGGACGAACAAGAAGAATGGCGATGAAGATCATTGGCGAGGCTCCGGTCTAAGGGTCCGGAAGCATCGCCGCGCCTGTCCATGACGGATTGTAGAAATGCGCACGGCCAGGCACCAACTTTCTCAGCTCGCCGGGCGAGAAGCCGGTGAATTGCCGAAACTCGCGGATCTGCTGGGACTGATCGAAATAGGCCGGGTCCAGCTCGTCCGTCAGCGACGTCAATTCGGGCTTCAGCAGGATTGTCTTGATCGACCGCCTCAGACGCGCCAGTCGGCGAAAGCGGGCAGGGGAGCACCCAGTCGCTGCCCGGAAGCAGTTCTCCAGATGACGCACGCTGATACCGAGACCTTCAGCGATATGAGCGATCGAGACCTGCTTTCGCTCCAATCTCGAGATCGCCACCTCCAGCGATACGCCTGGCCGCGCCGTCGCGATGCGGCTGCCGACGAACCGGCACAGCAGGTGGATGCGCTCCGGGTGGGAGGCGCAGTCCGCCATTTCCTCGATGGCCAGGTTCACGGACGAGCCCCAGAGGCTCTCAAGGTCCGTTTGCCCGTCCGGGAGCGAGGCGACAGAGCATCCGAGGACATGCTCGGCCATCCCCGAGCGGATCCGGAAGGCGATGAAGCCGAGGCCGCCTTGCTGGGCCAGAACCAGGGGACGGCTCCGGAGACGCAGGACGTGGGCGTGCGGAAGGACCGAGCCCTTGGCCGCGCCGATAGTGAGTTCGGTGAGGGGGGCGCCATAGTGGAAGAACAGTTCCGCCCCGCCCGGCCCCGGAAACACTGGGAGAATGTCCAGCCGTTCTCCCAGGCCGGTTTCCCACCCCCATATCCGGTCGATATAGGGCTGCAGGCGCGGCGGTGGCCGGATCTGGAACTTCAACATGTCATCTCCCCCACACTCGTGGGCAGCCTCACGAGATTACCCGGCGGGCACCCTCCGCGCGAACTCAGCCGTGCGAGCCACTCCGACCCGACAGCCTCTCAGGACCGCCCCCATGCATAAAAGGCCATCGCTTTCGCCACGCCGCAGTTCGTGACAAGGTGCGACGGCATCGAAGCCGTGTCGCCGGGGCGCAGCGCCGATGGGATGTCAAATGGGAAGGTCTCGACCGGCTCGGCAAGGCTGAACACCTCATCCCGACAGTGGCCTATTGTCCGGGAGAACATTGGCAGATTTGTCGGAAATCAAAGTGAATATTTTAAATATCTGAAATCGATCGCCATGATGCTGGCCGGATGAAAGGGTCGGCGTTCAATGAGGACGTCGTGCCGAAATAATCCGGCCGCGGCCGGGAGGCCAAGGAAGACGGCTGCTGACGGGGTGGTCGCAGATCGGCCTCGCAGGCGCCTCGCGCGTCCGGCCCGCGGCGTCCTTGCGACGGGCGGCCATAACCTCGCCGGCTGGGCCTGTAGCGGGCCTCCGGGCAGGAATCGCATCTGCCGGATTGTCAACGATGCTCTTCGAACGAACCGTACGCCAACGGATCAGAGCCCCCGGATCAACGCGCGTCCGATGGATTTGGGCGGCTCGCTGTGCAGCACGAGGGACGTTGTCACCGATCCGAACCTCGCGATCGAATCCACGATCGTCTCGAGCTGCCCTGGCGACGGCACCAGAATCTTCAGATGAAAGCAGTCCTCTCCCGTTAGCCGCAGCACCTCCATGACCTGGGGCATTTCGGAGAACTGCTTCAGACACGCCCGGATGTGCTCATGCGTCGTACGCAGTCGGACGATCGCCATCATTCCCAGCCCCAGGCTGGCGGGGTCGATCCGTGCTCCATAGCCGGTGATGGTGCCGCGCTCCTCCAGCCGCTTGACCCTTTCCGAGGTCGCCGGTTGCGAGAGGCCGATCCTGCGGCCAAGTTCCGAAATCGCAATCCGACCGTCTTCCTGCAGCGTCTCAAGGATCGCAATGTCGGTCGGGTCGAGGAGGGGGCGATCACTTCGGATCGACGACATAGTGTGCCTTAAATCTATTGGAAATCGGACGGATTTTCCGATGATTGCCCATTCCCGACAACGACGGAAGCTGCCACCTCTCGTATTCATCTGCGCTGAGAGGACGGCATGGCCAACATAGTCATTCTACCCGGCATCGGTGGTTCAGGCGAGGCGCATTGGCAAACGCATTGGCAGCGAAGGCACCCGGGCGCCATCCGTCTTCAGCCGACGAGCTGGGACCTGCCGGACCTGGCTGACTGGATGGCGGCGCTGGATCGCGCCGTCGCCGCCACCGGCGGAGTGCCGTTGCTGGTTGCGCACAGCCTCGCCTGCCTTCTGGTCGCCCATTGGCAGAGCGCTTCTTCTCTCCCCGTGGCGGGGGCCTTCCTCGTCGCTGTTCCCGATCCGGAATCCGAAGCCTTTCCGATAGAAGCCGCCGGATTCGCCGGCGTGCCGGAGGGTAGGTTCCGCTTCCCCTCCCTCATCGTCGCAAGCTCCGACGATCCCTATGGAGAGATCGAGTACGCCAGGGCGCGGGCGGCCCAATGGGGCAGTGATCTCGTCGAGATCGGAGCGTTCGGACATATCAACAGCCAGAGCGGCCTTGCGGACTGGCCTAGCGGATCAGCCCTGTTCCAGGCCTTTGCAACCGGAGCTCAACCCTGTGTGAAGCGCTGAAAAGGTTCTGGCCACGAGGATGCGAGGGTCTCTCGAAATGGACCAATCGACAGGCGGGGCTGCGGCATACAGATATCCGCTTCCCGCCCGGTCGAGAGCGATTGGCCGTATCTCCGGATCGGCGCAGTCCACGGCAGGGTGCGCCGCATCGTCTCGGTGGCCGTGATCCTCGGGTCAGATCCGAGAACCGCCATCGGCGTGAACCCCGACGGTCGTTGTGAGGCGCGGGACATGGACATCGGCCCGTCAGAGGTCGAGTCTTTGTGGACCGGGGCCCTGCGCCAGCTCGCCCGCCACGGCCACAAGCTTTTGGTGCATCAGCGTGCTTCGCAGTCACGACGGCCCTTTCGGCAGACCTCGCAGCGACCTGGTGGCGGCTTCCGGCAGGCCGCGCGGTGGTTTTGGCTCATGCCCCCTCCGGCGCGCGCGGCTTGATGCGGGCCGTCCACGGGAAAAGCCGGGGCGGGAAAGCCGCATGCCTGGATCCGTGAGGGTGAAGCCGAATGGCCGTGCTGTGTGGCCATGGCCTGGGTAGCCGTAGGAAGCGTGGAAGTTCCGGAAGAGTCGACTGCACGTATCGGCTGTTCGAGAACGTAGATTGGCAGCAATTCCGTCCAGCCAATTCTCGTAGATCCGTTCGCCGTACCTGCTGTCAACTCCCGATGACAATGGCCGGACCGCAGAGAATCAAGGATCACCTTCTGAGTAGCGGCAGTCCGTTCTTTCTTGCCCAGCCAAGAAAGGAATTGGCCGGCGTCGAGCCGGGGGTCTTGCGATAGGATTTCGTAAAGCGCGCGACATTTTCAACCTGGTCTATCGACCAGGAGTTCATAACCTGGGCTCTCTCCTCCTCGGTGTATCCGAGATAGGAGAAGCTTTCCTCCAGCATGGCGCCGGCGGTGACCCGACTGGCGTCGGGCGCCGGCCACTGGGTCGTGCCCAGATGGACCGCGCGATCCTCACGAACACCATGGGCTTTGAACTGCTCGACCTCCGCTGGCGCGTAGCGTGGCATTGGGATGCCGTTCTCCGACGCCCAGTCCAGAGCTGCCTGAGTGATATTCTCCGCGGGATGAGTGTCATAAGACTTGATGAACGTGGCGAAGCGGTCGGCTTGGTCCGGGGTCCAGGTATTCAGGACCAGGCCGATGTCGGTCGGCGTATAGCCGAGCTTCCAGAAGGCCGCCATGAGAACGGGGCCGGCGCTGCGCTGGTCCGGGCCGGCGATCATCATGTGCTTGGCGACGGACTCGGCGACGCCACCCCTCGCGCCCATCGCTTCGAGCCAGCGAGTGTCCGTCCCGTCATATCGGTGCGCCTCGTCGTGCAGGCCCTTCCCGTAGTTGATGGTGGAAGCGAGCATCATGAGCACCGCCCCGACGCCGGTCCAGATCACAGCGCCGCGACGCGCCAGAAACCCCAGCGGCCCGCGTAACGTCCCGCCGTTCCCGACGACTGGCGCGCTGGTTTCCAACGCGAGCTGGAAGCCGGGGCCGGCAGCCAGGAAGGCCAGATCTCCGAGAGCGCTGATCGACAGGGCGATCCCCCGGGCGACATCGCCGCGTGAGAAATAGACCGCCGCGTTGATGCCATCGGCGAAAGTGTAGAAGAAGTCCGCCGTATCCTTGAGCGCGCCCGCCGCAATGTGCTTCAGCCATCCTTTCAGGGACGCACCGACCCCCAGCCGATCAATCCGTGTCGCGGCGGCCGTGTACAGCTGATAGACCGGGGTCGCGGCGTGCCCGCTCTCCGCGACAGTGCCGAAGATCGCGGCCTTCCAGTCGCTCGGGAGCGCCATGTTGGCGGCCTGGGACAGGGCCACGCTGGCATGCAGCGGGACATAGAGCTGGTCGATCCAGTCCGGACTTTCCGAAAGAAAAGCCGCACTCTTGGCAAAGAGAAACGAGCTCAGCCCTCCGGACGCTCGACTGAGAACGTTGACGTTGAGACCTCGGACGGTAGCCGATTCCGGCGCGCCGGCCAGGACGTTTCGGAATGTGCTGTCGGGCATCGCGCGCCGCAGGCTCTCGGTCATGGCGAAAGTCGCAAAGAGGCGGCTAGATCGTTCGAGCCAGAGCGAGTTCGGGGCCTTGGTGATCGGCGCCCCCGCGGATGCCTCGAGCTTGGGCAGGACGTTGACGGCCTCAAGCACCGACATCACCCTGGTCGGGTCTGTGGGCACGCCGGGGGGCGCATTCCCCGACACCGCATCGAGGTCGAAGCCCTCGGTGCCCCGCAGAGCGCCCGTGTAGAGGTTGACCGCGAGATCAATGCTCTCGCGACGTTCCCTCAGCCGTGTCAGCTGCTGTCCGTCCCCCTCCAACGTCTGTGCCAGCTCGGGCGACGCGGCGAGCAGCCTGTCGACCTGTGCTGCCTTCTCTTCATCGGTGAGGCCTGCTCCCCACGTCTCCATGGGCACGGTAATAAATGCGGCATCGTCGCTCATCTTCTTGGCATGAGTCACCTCGGCGTCACCGAAGTTCTCGATGGCCTTGCGAGCCGCCCAGATCGCACCGTCTCGAAGATCGAGGTATGCGTTGCGGCCGGGCTGGCCCTGTTGCCTCAGCCGTGCGCTCTCGGCATTGCCGAGCTCACCTGCCTTGCCGGCAATTGCCAGTGCCAAGGCGGCGTTGCCTCCTTCATCGTCGGCCAGAAGCTGAGGCAGGAGAACCGGGCTCAGCAGATTGCTGCTGCCGATCGCTTTCCCGACGATCGTCTCCGCGAGAAGATCGACGGACTGCTTGCCTTCCCCTAGTATGCTGGCGTCGCCATAGATGGCGTTCTGGCTGACACGGGCCAGGTTCTGGATGACCGCAACACCCTCGCGCTGATCGCCACTCGACGGAATTGCGGCAACAACGTCGACGCTGCGCGAGATGATGCCCTGGACACGAGGATCGCTCATGATCCGGCCTGCGACGCCGGGAAGGGTCCGGTCTGGATCGAGGCCGGCGAGTTCCTGGGTAAACGCTTTGGCGCCTTCCAGCCCGCCCTGGCCCCAGGCGAGTTGAAGGTTCCGCACCGGCCGCTCGAGAAAGATCTCCTCATGAGCCGCGCTCACGCCCGCCCGGACCGCCGAGAGATAGGCCTGAGCGTCGCCCCCCGTATACGTGCTGTAGACACCGGCCCGCTTCAGCATGGCGGCCGAGATCGCCTCTGGAGATGTCTTGTCCCCGAGATCTGCCTGAGTGGTATCCGCCAACCCGATGAGGCGCTGCTTCACGGTGGCTGTGACCGTGTCATAGCGACCGTCCTCGCCGAGCCGCTGTAAGGCGCCTGTGCCCTCGAGGACCCGATCGTCGACACGCCACTCGTTCTCCTTCGCCGTCCGGGCGCTTCGCACGGCCTCCATCCACGTCGGATCACCGACGCCGCGGATCTGGATCGGTCCGATGATCTCGTCCATGTTCGGCGCCCCCTGGCGCGTGGCCGCGTAGTCGATCTCCTGCGAGATCTTGGCGACGAGGCCTTCTTTTGCCTCATCCCGCTCCACCGCGGCGAGCGTCGGATCGGTGGCTTTGGCTGTCAGCGAGCGCTGCTCTTCGAGGTAGCCCAGTCGCGTAGTGTTGAGGGTGAAGACAATATCCGAAGACTTCAACCGGCGGTCGAGGTTGGGTGATGCCGCCGGGCGGCTGCCGAAAGGTTTGGGATCGAGCATGGGGGTTGCTGCCAGCTGCGCCTGCAGCATGGCGTTGTCGTGAGGATCGACGCCGCCCTTGCGGATGTAGATCCTGAAGGGCCAGTCAAAGCCGAGCGACGAGGCCAGAATGCCCTGGAGAGGCTCCCGAAAGCCGAATGTCCCGGTGGCGGTCTGAGGAAGGTCGGACAGCAGTTGTCCGGAGGCTGCGGTGGAGAGAGGCGAGGCTGTCCGGATCGCCGGGGCAGGGAGCAGGTCTCCGACCGGGAAGACGGAGTCCGACGAAGGCTCCGCCTCCATCCGCTCGCTGTCGCTCTCTATCGGCCGGAGCGACATGGCCGTCCCGTCCGCTTGGTCATGCGGGCCGCGGCAGTGGAGACGACGGAGGCTTTGGCCGTGGGAGAAGGACGGCGGCGCCGCCCGAGCCTGGGATCCGGCGCGACACTGATGTCATGCCGATGGCGCTGGCTTCCGACACACAGGCGGGCCGATTCGGAGTCGTGTGAGAGTGTTTTCATCTGCTGATATATTGGCTCTTGAGAAATAAAAGACCGATCATATCGTTTCTGTATAGGAATACAATGATGCATCGATGATCGAGAGGGTGTCGCGACATCTGAAAGTAATCCTCTCATCTATGTATTCGATAACTGGTATTGAGGGATTTTGATTGCTTCGGAGCGAGTGAGGCGGCAAGAGGTCGGGGCGCCTTGCAGTACTGCCGCCGCGGCCGCGGCGGGAGGGCAAGGACTTTCGCGAAGGCCTGTTCGGGGAGGGCCGGCATGCGGCTCGACCGAGCTTTGCTGGGCCGCATTACGTCATCGGGATGGGGGCGCTTGTGACACGCATCGGAGCGGTTCACGTCGACGCTGCGGTCGATCGGCTTGGCGACGGCGCCGCGGAAAGCGAAAAGGCGCTATGGAACGCGGCTGTCGGCCGCGCAAGGGAAAGTCAGCCGATCCTGCCGACGCCGGACGACCTGGGACTGAACGAAGAAGGGGGCGGACACTCCTTCGCCGATGCAGGCATCTTGCACAATGTCTTGGAGATCCTGGACCAGGTTCCCGGCTGCACGGAGCCGAGGATAAGGGAGACCGTCAGGCCCTGGGTGTCATTTCTTCGAGAGCAGTGGCCGACACCGGATCAGTATCTGGAGAAGCGCGGCCAGGGAGGGCATCGCCCTCCGGCCCTCTTCTTCGGCGATGCCCCCTTGGTGACGCCTGCTCTCCACGGGAGCAGCCTGGACAGATTCTCGGTGCGGGCGGCCGAAAAGGAGAATCTAAGGCTGTTCCTGGAAACAGTTCCACCCGACCAGCGGAGCGGCGTCGTGGACAGCATGCTCGAATTCTTCACCGTGGCTAAAGATGTTTACTCGCTTGAGCCGGAAGATCGGTTGGAAGACCAGAGGGCCGCCGATGTGCGGATGGATTCCATCGTGGCCGAGGTGGCCGTCGAGATGAACATTGTTTTCGACTGGAGGCTGGCCAACCAGCACGCGAAGGAGCCCTACTTGGGACTATACCCCGGGTTCGATGCCGCCTTGGCCGACGTACAGCGGCGCGGACTGACCGAACCCGACCAGATTCGAGAGGCGATCAAGCCGGCTTTTGACGCCTCGATGCACCTGCTTCCGCCGAAGCGGCGAGTCAAGGAGCTGGTCCGCATTCTCGGAAATGAGGAGCTTCCCGAAGTGGCGCGGCGGCAGGCGGTGCAGAGCTATCGGAATACCGTCTCGGAGCAGGAGTTCTACCGGACATTTCTGGAGCTGATGAAGCTGCGTGTATGGGGTGGATGAGGTGCTGCGGAGATCGGACAAGACCCTCTTGCCGTGTCTGCGGACAGGGGATCGGTGGTCTGGCTCTTAAGTGGTTCGCTTTCGTACAATCCCCGGCCGTCACGCCCCCGCAAACTGACGTTCCGATCCGGCCTCTTCGAGCGGCGGCCGCAAGGAGGTCTGAATGGGCCGTCCCGTTCCCGGTGCCCAGGTTTGGCTTGCGACTGGCAGTTTCGCCATCGGCATGGAAGGGCTGATGATCGTGGGGCTGCTGCCCGCAATCGCACGGGATCTTCAGGTATCCGTCGCCGACACCGGGGTCCTCGTCACGGTCTTCGCGATCGCCTATGCGATCGGGTCGCCTGTCCTGTCGGCCCTGTGCGCGGGCGTCGACCGGCGCCGTGTTCTCGTGCTCGCGCTTCTGTCCTTCACCCTCGGCAATCTTTTCGCGGCGGTGACGGAGGGCCTGTGGCAGTTGATCGCGGCCAGGGTGGTGCTGGCTCTCAGCGCGGGGCTGTTCATCCCGACGGCCTATGCGGCGGCAGCCGGCCTCGTGGGGCCGGATCAGCGGGGGCGGGCGATCGCGGCCGTGACCGGCGGCATGACCGTGGCGACGGCGCTCGGGGCGCCGCTCGGCCTGTGGGTCGGCGCCCATGCCGACTGGCGCACGACCTTTCTGGTTGTTGCCGGCTTCGGCTTGGTCGGAGTCCTTGGCCTGGGTCTTGGGTTGCCGCCTCGCATGACGTCCCGAGCAAGTACTCTTGCCGAGAGATTGGCTGTTGCCCGCCGGCCGGCGGTGCAGCACGCGCTCCTCGTGACCTTCTTCAAGATCACCGCCGGCTTCGCCTTCCTCACCTTCATCGCGCCGTTTCTGATGGAGGCGGCCGATCTGGGGGCGGATGGCGTCAGCGCCATGTTATTCGTCTTCGGGGTGGGCGCCGCGGTCGGCAACGTCCTGGGAGGCCAGCTCGCGGATCGCATCGGCCCGCTCCGGGTGCAACTCGGGGCACTGGGCGGCCTGACGCTGTCGCTGGTCTGTCTGTCCGCGGCCGCTGGTCTGCCGGCCCGGCAGGCGTTGATCGCCTTCGTTCCTCTGGTGCTGGTCCTGAGCATCTTCAACTGGGCATTCAATCCCGCGCAGATCGTGCAACTGATCCGTCTCGCGCCGGATATGGGGACGGTGGCGGCCTCGCTCAACTCATCGGCCCTCTATGCAGGCATGGCCTTCGGGTCGCTGGTCGGAGCGGTCACGATCTCTTGGGGTGACGTCCGGGACCTGGGCTGGGTGGCGTCGATATGCTCTGTTGTCGCCCTTGCGATCCTCGCCGCGGCTGCCCGGCGTGAGATTTCTCGTTCCAGCGCCCGAACTCCGGGGATGACGGAGCTCGTGACTGAGACAGGGGCGGGAGGCAGGCCGGCGCACCAGAACGGCTTGCCGCTGCTGCCGGATGACGATCGGAGGTCTTCAGCAGAGAGAGCCGAGCGTTGGTCTCCCATGTCAGTCTCGTCCGTGGAAGGAAGAAACTGTTCTCGCTCACATACGTCAATAATCCGACGTATACTCTATTTTTATCTATAATTTATGTTCGAATCAATAGATTTTGTCACGGATATATAATTTTTATCTGGATATTCGTTCGATATATTTTGCCGTCAATCGATTCTTCGCGAGATATCATGTCCCTTCGTCCTGTTGGTTTCCCGAGCCGTGTTCCCTCCCTCGCGCCTTCAGCCGCCGATCCCGCGGCAGACTGGGATAGAGAGGTCCGGCAGGCTCTCGACGCACGGGCCAGGTTTGATCAGCAGCCGGCGCGGATCCGATCCGATGAGCAGGCGATCCCGGTCCAGCCAGGCGACACGCTCTACGGCATCTCGCACGGCGAGCTGAGGGAGATCCGTTCCCGCAACCCGCAGATCGGGAACCCGGACAGAGTCCGGGCGGGTGACGTCGTCTTCGTGCGGAAGGAGATGCCTCCGCCCTTCACGGCGAGCTACGACCCGAAATCCCAACTCGAACCAGCTCTCCGCGCGACACTCGCGGCGCGGTATCTCGGCGGTGTGGTCAACGGACAGTCGAGCCCGATGCCGGAGGAGGCCTATGGCGTATCGACGGACGAACTCGCCGAAGCGATGTCGGGAGGCAATCCCCTGGAAGGGGCGGCGCTTGCCAGTGTTTATGGCGGCCACGACATCGTCACCGGCGACATTCGCAAGCCTCTCTGGGAAGAGATGGGGATCTCCCGGCAGGATTTGCAGATGCTCCTGGTGGAGAAGCCGTGGGAGGTCGCATCCCATCACCTCGGTCGGAACGTCTCTTCCGAGGGCTATGCACGGCTCCAGAAGACAGACGGACCGCTCGGCAGTCTGCTGAACATGGGCGTCGATCCGGCGACCGCACTGTCGATCCAGGCGACCTGGAGCGCGCATTTTCATGGCGGCTACGACCCGGTCACTCAGGCGTCTCTACAACCGGTATGGGAACGTTGGGGCCTGAGATCAGCCGACCAGCTGCAGCCGCTGTTCGAGAATACGCCGATCGCAACGGCCAAGCTTGTCGATCTGACGGGCGGAAAGGACCCGATTACGGGTGAGGACCTCAAGGCACCCTGGGGCGATGCGACCACGCAGGCCTACGGCGCGGCCCAGCTGAAGACGGCCCAGGAGATTCTCGGCATCGGGATTCTGCCGGACGTACGGACGGTCGTGCCCGCCGAGGATGCGGAGGCCTTCGCGCTCGGCTTCACCACGCCCAGCGGCGAGAAGCAGCTCAGATACATCAATCCCATCGAGTATGCGCAGTCGCCGGCAATGCGCAACGCGCTCCAGATGCTGGGCGGCAACCTGATGACGAGAGGGATGACGGATCCGTTGGGAGGGGTTGGCTTGTTTGGCCTCGTGAAAGGATACCCCTCGCGCTTCATCGACAGGGCGGCCTCGATCCTGCCCCGCGCGAACGGGTCCGCATCGGCCAGCTCCCCCGTCCCGGAGACCCGGGAGGTCAAGTACCAGGCGCATGGGTTCTTCCAGGTCGATGCGGTCAACGGCGGTGCGGTCTGGCTCGTCAAGCTGCAGCGCCTGCCGAAGGCGACGGAGGCCGAGAAGCAGGCGGCGAAGATGCTCAACCGACCTGTGACGGATCCGGATTCGCAGTTTGTCAAGGTTACGGGCCATTGGACCGATGCCGGCGGCGGCGTCACGGTTTTCAGCGGGCGGAGTGACGAAAGCAAGACCTTCGACGGCAAGGTGGACGACCTTGATCCCGAGGACAGCCGGGGCCGGACGCCGGCGATCACCGGCGTCAACTGGATGAATGCGCCGGATGGAACGGCCGAGCGCCTCGGTGGAGCGCTCGCGGCGCCCTTCGGCCTGCTCGGGTCGCCGATGCCTCTCAACTCCCAGCCCCATCACTCCTACGGGCTGCAGTTCCAGATGGGAAAGACCGAAGCGGGTGACTGGGTGCCGAGCGGCATCGGCACCGTGACGGAATGGGGCACCAGCCGCTACCAGATCTGGCCGATGGTCACCTGGGATCCCGATGGGGGCGGGCTGACCGGCGGCAGCATCTGGGGCGGCACGGGATGGACGCTCGGGCAGGTGGGGATCCATTCCGATCCAAGCCGGCCCACGACCCGCTTCGACCTGCTGGGTGGCGCCGACGGCCGGACGCCGAGCGTGAGCTACTCGGATCCATCGGTCTTCGCCTTCGATCTGGGGGGCATGTACGGCAGGGGCGGCCGGGCTCTGGGCCTCGGATTCAGCACGGACCGGTCGAGCAATGTGGAGGTCTCGGTCGATGTCGTCGACGGTGATGCCGACGGAGCCGAACGGAAGGCAAAGGAATATCACGGTAAGCTGGCCCGCGGGGGGGTCTCGCCGCTCGACCTGCCGACCGGCGTGCGGGTCGCGTCGACCTCGCAGGACTCCTCCTCCATGCGGGTCATGGGATTTCTCTGGTATCTCAATGCGGGAGTCAGCCGCGGCCGAGGAACGAGCATCACGACCAATATCAGCCGGACCGGCGGGGACACCTGGACGGTGGCACGGTACGACGAGCCGCGGAGTGACTGGTCCTGGAACGTCGGGGTGTTCGGTGTGGGACCCGGCGGCCATTCTTGGGATGCGCACATGGCAGGCGAATCCCTGCAGATCACGGTGCCGGCCGACCCGAATGGCAGGCCGGTTCTGCAGCCGTGGACGCGCGCGGCGCTCGATCGCTATCTGGCTGACGGGCTGCTTCCCGAAGCGACCTCCATGGAGGGGCGCTTCCAAGGCGACGCGGCGGAGACGTACCGGACCGTGCGCGGCACCTTCATTCGAGCGGAGGTCGCCTTGAACGAGGCGAAGTCAAAGCCTGGCTCGGCCGATCCGGCTCAAGAGGAAGCGCGTCGGACCGCGGTGTCGGCGGCGGAGCGTGCTTACGGCGAGGCACGAGGGGATCTCAATGATTTCCTTCGGCGCCACCTCAAACCCGGCGACATGATCGCGCCGGGACTCAAGATCGTCTCCCTCAGCAGGCGCGATACGGAAGGCCACAGGCCGACCCTCCTCGTCCCGCTCGCCAGCAAGACGATCACGCGCGGCGAGACGAAGACCGAGAAGAGCACCTACCACAGCTACGAGCTGATCCGGAAACCGATGTTCGGGTGGGAGTCTGAGAATCAGCACGCGCAGCGGACCGGGCAGGGAAACGATCTCTACCAGCTTTCCAGCTCCGGCACCGCCGCTGGCGACGACGGCCATATCAGCAAGTACCTGCCGCTTTCCGTGCTGGAGGCTGTATCGAGCAGGAGCATCTATGAACCCTCCTGGCAGGCTGCCGTGCAGAGGAAGGCAGACCTTCTGGGGACGCTCTCGGTTCAGTTCACGGACGAACAGATCGTCGCGCTCGGCAAGTCCCTGAGCATCGGCTCTGATGGCACGCGGCTGTGGGGGTCTTTCGCCAGCCGGGCGAGCGGTGCCCTGGGAGAAGGCTCCTTTCTCCGGAAGAACCCGGAATATCGCGACAATCTTGGAGATGCCTACAACCTGTCGCTCGACGCGGCTGAGGTGGCGGAGAGCTATGATCTCACGGACAAAGCTGTCCTGGGGCGAACATTCGCTGTGGTCGACACACCCGAGGCCTTTTCGCGGCTTACCGAGAGGGAGCAGGACGCGTTCGTCGATATCATCGCCCGGACCGGCTCGGCCGACCATTCGCCCTTCGAGGTCGTGGCGCTGATTTCGGCCGCGCCGTCAGAAGACAGGCGTTCTTCGATGTTCAAGCGGGTGATCGAGACTGTCGCCGAGCAGGAGCACCCGTTCTTCATGAACACCAACGGCGGCGCCGTGCTCGATCCCGCAACTCTCGGACCGAACGACCGCGGCCCCGAGAGGGTCGTCTATTTCGAGGATCCGACCGTCGAATTTGTCCGCTTTCTCGAACAGGACGTAACGGATCAGGAGATCCGAAGCCGCTTCCTGCAGCAGAGCGGGTTCGAGGGGAGGCTTCCTTCCGCCATCGAGAGCCGGAGGGGGAGGCCGATCGATGAGCTGGAAAGGGAGGCCGGAGAAAGGTACGGCGAGAGAACGACGCTGACCTACACCTTGGGGCCGATGGCACCGGTCCGGTATCTGGACGTCGATGCGTCGGCGATGGTCGGCATCCTCGTGGCTGTCGCCGAGCAGAAGGGCAGCGATGAGGCCTGGGCCTTGATGAGACGGCGCGGGATCGTGCCGGCGGAGATCTTCGGGCGGCTCAGGACCGATGACGGCGAGCAACAGATCCTGCGCGGCGCGCTGGTCGACGTGCTGCGCCCCGGATCCATCGGCCAGAGCGCGGCCGACGTCGAACTGATCAACCGTGAGGCACAGACAGTCGAGGATTATTTCCGTTGACCCCGCCCGGCCTGGCTGAGCCCTGTACGGGGGCGAGGCTGCCGATGGCTCGCATCTCGCCGGGGGCCGCGGATCGAGTGGCAGGCGTCGGGCTGCGTCAATCGGAGGCCGGCCACCCTGCGGTGGGCCGGCGCCAGGGCCACATATCGGAGAGACGATGCTTGAGGGCCGCTGATGGACGAGGGGGCTGGCTCAGAGGACGAGATGGTATTCCCGTCGTTGCGGGTGTTCGGCGGCCCACATCGAGGTCGAGGGGCTCTGCGGCCTTGGCTGCGAGATTGGGAGCGCAACTCCGGCGCCGCGATTCGAGACCGCTCGGATCAATCATGCGCTGGACGCACTGGTCCGAGGCGCCGCCCACGGTGGGCGCCAGGCGCACCGCCGTCCGACGTGCGCACCCGGCCGCGGGCTCGTCGAACAGCCCCGGAACGCGCCGATGGACGCCAGGTGCCGTGAAACGGTGTGGCCCGATCGGGTCGGGCGACAGGCGCGTGCGGGCGCCGGGAGCCGCGGCCATCGAACATGTCGGGCAGCCTTCCGCTTGCCGGCTGGACAATCCAGGTTCGCTCGCTCGGGCCGGTTTCCTTTGCGCAGGTCGGACCGCCGTACGACCGGACCTTGACCAATCGAACCGCCATCAAGAGGCCATCCATGCTCTTCCGTCATTCGCCGGATATCTGGCGGGATTTTCCGGAGCTCGCGGCCGCCGTGGTCTTCGTCACCGGCATCACCGAATGCGCTTCTGTCGATACGTCGTTGTCCCGGCTCTACGGGATCGCCGCAAGCCGACTCAACGGCGGTTCCGAAAGCGAGCTGCCGGAGATTCAGGCCTGGAGGAGAGCCTTCTCGAGGATGGGGTTGAAGCCGACGCAGTATCGCTCGGCTTCCGAAGCTCTCCTTCGGCGCTTCCGCCAGGATGGCGCGCTGCCCCGGATCCATCCGCTGGTCGATCTCTGCAATGCGCTCTCGCTCGCATTCGCGATTCCGGTTGCCGTGTTCGACGTCTCGAAGGTCGCGGACCATCTCGAAGTCCGCCGGGCGGTCGGAGATGAGACTTATCTGACCTTCTCCGGCGCCGTGGAGGCGCCGGAGAAGGGCGAAGTCGTCTTCGCCGACGGCGCTGGCCGCTGTCATGCCCGGCGATGGACCAACCGCCAGAGCGGTCATTCGGCCGTCGGGCCCGAAAGCCGCGATGTGCTGATCGTCGCCGAGGCGATGCATGACAAGGCCCAAGACGATGTCGGGACGCTCGTGGCGGCCACCTCCGAGGAAATACGAGACATCTGGCGATGCGAGCCGAGGGCTGCGGTGCTGAGCGCCTCGTCGCCGCAGTTTCGGTTCTGAGGCACGACCGGTCCGGCATCTACCCGGTGACGAGTCGGAGCTCGGTGACCGCGAGCCGTCTGACAACCGACACAGAGAACTGACCTCCCCTGGCGACGATGAGAACTGCCCCTGTCGTCAGAACGATGCCCGACCTGCCCCGAAGCCCCGGGAGCAGGTCGGGCGGTGGTCTTCCCCTGCGGCCCATCGAGACTGCCGGTCTTGAGCAGGCCGGACCGCCGCTTCTCGCGCAGGCGGTAGCTGTCGTCACGGATAGTGACGACGTGGCTGCGGTGGAACGACGATGAGCCGCATCCCGCCCGGACCAGGCGACCGGGGATCGGCGGTTCCGGGAGGTCGGCCAGGAGCGCTTCGCCAATTTCGGCCTCGAGGTTCCGTATGGGCGATGCGGCACCAGCTCTTTCCCGGCGAGGGAACGGGTATGCTCCAACACGGCATGCGCCTCGGGGGGGCGGCTCAGGAAATCCCCGAAGGCCGTCAGTGCCGGCTGGTCGCCACAGGAATCGCCTGTATGCCATCCGAATGCCCGCAGGCCGTTGCGGAATACCGCGCCTACTGGCACTGACGGCGGTACTCGCCCGGTGGGAGACCCATGGTCCTGGAGAAGAGCCGGCTGAACGACGCCACGTCCTGGTACCCGACGCGATAGCAGATCTCCGAGACCGTCAGCTTGGTGCCTTCCAGCAGGCCCTTCGCGGCCGCCATCCGCTGATCCTGGATCCACTGCCCGGGTGTCGTCTGCAACTCCTCGGCAAACCGGCGGGCGAGTGTTCTGGGCGACAATCTGAGATGCTCGGCGAGGAAGGCCAGGTTCAGGGTCTGGAGATGCTCTCGGGACAAGGCTGCGATCCCTGCTCTGAACGGATCCGGGGTCGGTACGATGTCGTCGAGTGGAAACTCGTATGGGGTCTGGAGGCGACGGGATGGCGGCAGGACGAGGAGCTTGCGTACGATACGCTCCTCCCTTTCGAACCCCAGGTCGGTGATGAGGGCCCGGGCGAGCTCGAGACCGGAAAAGCCTCCCCCGCAGGTATAAATTCTCCCGTGCCGGATGAGCAGGCGGGAGGGGTCCCATTTGACGCGGGGAAATCGCTTCAGCGCATCCGCTTTCAGCCACCATGAGATCGTGGCGCGCTTGCGGTCGATCACGCCGCTGCTGGCCAGGAAATAACTCGCCCCGCAATGGGCAGCGATGATCGCATCGCGCTGCCGCGCCATGGCAATCAGCGGTGCTGCATGCGGAGTCTCGGCCTCCAGGGACCGGAGCAGGTCGGGAATTTTCAGTCCCGGCATGGCGAGGAGGATGAGTGCATCCATGGGCCGTGAGGGCTGAGGCTTCGCCTCAAAGCGGACGCCCAGGCTGGTGGCGGCCCTTGCGTGGCGTGAGACGAACTCCAGGGACAAGGTCTCCGATTGGCGGATGGTGTTCACGAGATCGAACATCTCGGCGATGGTGGCGGCGACGGCCGAATAGAAGGTCGACGGCAGCCAGATCACGACATGAATGGGCCGAGAGGCCATGCCATTCTCCTCTTGGCATCGAAGACGCACAAGGTCTGTATGGCAATCTTAGCATAACAATTGTCTAGATAGCCAATTTCTATCCGGCCCCGGACGGATACGATGCCGACCGTCGTCCATCGCCGAGAGAGAGTTCGAGGCTGAAGTCCCTCTCGGGGCACAGCGGTTCCGGTCGACGTTCCGAGGCTGTCCGACAGCAAGGCGCCGGGCTTCGATCAAGTCCTGCCGGGCCAGGTGTCCGGCAGGAGAGACGATCTGTGCCGACGACACTCATCTTGCCCCCACTACGCTATTCGGGAGATGGCTGTGAAAGCGCTTGTCTTCGACAGGATTGGTTCGCCGCTCGATGTCCTTTATCTCACCGATCTCCCGATGCCGCAGCCAAAGGACGGCGAGGCTCTCGTCAGAATGGTCGCGGCACCGATCAGTCCCGGAGACTTCCTGTTCGTCGAGAACCTCTATCCGGAGCCCAAGAAACCTCAGTTCCCGCAGCAGATTGGCGGAAATCACGGCATGGGTGTGGTCGAGGCGGTCGGTCGGAATGTGACTGTGGCTGTCGGCACTCCGGTGGCCTTCAGCTACTACAACAGCTGGGCCGAATACGCCGCGGTTCCGGCAGAATGGCTGATGCCGCTGCCCCGCGATTTCCCGGTCGAGAAGGGGAGCCAGTTCTTCAATCTCATTACGGCCTGGGATCTGCTCGAGGCCGCGCGGCCGCAGCCCGGGTCCTGGCTCGCGCTGACCGCCGGATATTCGACGGTGTCGATCATGACGCAGCAGTTCGCCAAGCAACGGGACGTGCATGTCCTGTCGGTCGCGCGCCGGGCGCGAAAGGATCTGGATCTGCGGACCATGGGAGCAGCGGCGGTGATCGATCTTTCCGCGGCCTCCGAGAGTATCGGTGAGCAGGTCATGGCGATCACGGGCGGCAACGGCATCGGCGCCCTCATCGACAGCGTCGGTGGGCCCGTGACGGGCGAACTGATCCGAAGCATGGGCTTCGGCGGGCACGTCGTGATCAACGGCGGCATGAGCCCTGACCGCTTCGAGCTGCACAATTTCGACGTGCTGCTCAAGGGGCTCGAGATCCGGGCCCACGTCTACCGCTATTTCTTCGACCCGCCCAAGGCCTCGGACGCCTACGTCCTTCGCGAAATCGCCGGCATCGCCGGCCGCCCGGAATTCAGCGTCCCCGTTGGCGGGATGCACTCGCTGGAGGAGTTCACGACCGCGATCGGCGAAAGCGTGCGCAATCCCGGCAAGGGAAAGCGCTTCTTCAGGATGTGACCCTTCCCGGGATCGACATCGACACCGAATCTGGAGAGACGGCATGAGGGAAGAATCGGACAAGCTGGTGCGGACCTATATCGACATGTGGAACGAGACCGACGAAAGACGCCGTCGCTCGATGATCGATGCGGTCTGTACCCCAGGCTGCGAGTTCGTCGACGCGCGAAGCGCGGTCGCGGGGCGCGATGCCATCGAAGCGCTGATTGGCGGTCTGCAGAGCGAGTTTCCCGGCTTCGTGTTTCGCCTGGCAGGCCGGGTCGACGGCCATCACGACGTGGTGCGCTTCAACTGGGCGTTTGGATTGGCGAACGCGGCGACCCCCGCGACCCAGGGACTTGACGTGGCCGTGGTCGAGAACGGACAACTGCGGACGATCTACAACTTCATCGATGGGGGGACGGGCTAGAACTGGACGGGCCATCGCTTGAAAGGCGTGGATGACCGTTGACGGCCTTTGGAGCGGCCGCCGCCTGACCGCGCTTCCCCCCGAAGGACTTCAGGTCTGCGCGCGGCAGGATACGGACATCGATCCGGCGCCGTAACTCGAGCCGGGGGCGGCGTTCCACACGGTCCGGCCTTTACCAGGGCCGGTGCGTTCAGCGGGCGCCCCCGTCGACGTCAAGCAGCGCGCCGGTGATGAAGCCGTTGCCGATCACCATGAGGATCGCCTCGGCGATGTCCTCCGGCCTGCCGGTTCGCCCGACGGGCAGGCGCTGGGCGACACTGCTGAACATCGCCTGTTTATGATCGGCCGGCATTCCGTCGTAGGCAGGCGTATCGACAAGTCCGGGCGAGATGACGTTCACACGGATCGGCGCCAGTTCCCGTGCCAGCGACTGGCCGAGTTGCGTGATCGCCCCGTTGACCGCAGCGAGAGCGGCGGTTGCCGGCATCGCGGTCCGTGACGCGGCGCCGCCGAGCATCGTGATCGATCCGTCGGGGCGCAGTATGCGCAGCGCTGCCTGTGCGCAGCGCCAGTAGCCGAAGAGCTTTCCTTGCATGGCGCGCTCGAGCCGCGCAACCGGAACATCCGCAAACGGGCCCCACGCTGCCTCGGTCGAAGCGGCCAAGACAAGGTGGTCGATCCGAGCCGCCTCCGTCATCAGCCGCTCGACTGAACCGTCGTCGGTGAAGTCGACCGTGACACCTCGCCCGGCTCGGGCGAGGGCCTGTTCAGCCTCGGCGACGCGGTCCGGGGTGCGTCCGGTGACGATTACCTCGGCGCCGCGTTGCGATGCAAGCACGGCCGTCGAGAGCCCGATTCCGCTGGTTCCGCCGACGATCAGGATCCGTTGCCTGTCGAGGGACATTGGGGATTCCTCCGCTGGTTGCGACGGCCTCGGAGTAACGCCATGCACTATCATTCGTGAAATTCATTGCTACAATACGAGCAATTGATAGCGTGGATGCCTAGTCCATGGACCTGCACCGTGTCGATCTGAATCTGCTGGTCTCGCTCGATGCTCTCTTGACAGAGCGCAATGTGACCCGAGCCGCCAGGCGCCTGGGCAAGAGCCAATCCGCGATGTCGACCCAACTGCGGCACCTGCGGCGGATATTCGGTGACCCTCTCCTCATCCCGCAGGCCAGGGGCGTCCTGCCCACCGATCGCGCCCTGGAACTGGCGGGGCCGCTGAAGCAGTTGCTCGCGGATCTCGAAGCGTTCATGGCAGAACGCGCCGGGTTCGACCCGGCGACGACCGCCATGACGCTTCGGGTCGCGGCCGCCGATGCGATCCAGGCCGTGCTCGGCGTCCCGCTGTTGCGCCGCCTGCGGCGGTCTGCCCCGGGTCTGCGCTTGGCGCTGAAGCGCGTCGCCGTCGACACGTTCGACCATGAGCTCGAGACTGGGCGTCTCGACCTGCTCTTCGTCACCCGTGCGGACCTGCTTCCACACTGGCGCGCCCGGCCGGTCTACCGGGAGCAGTTCGTGTGCGCGATGCGACAAGGCCACCCCGCCGCGAGCGGCCAGCTCGACCTCGCGGCCTTCTGCGAAGCCGAGCACGTCCTGGTGTCGACGTCCGGGGGCGGGTTCACCGGAGTGGTGGACGAGGCCCTCGCCGACCTCGGGCGCGTCCGGCGGGTCGCCGTCTCGGTCCACGACTTTCTGATCGTGCCGCGGATTCTGGCGGAGACCGATCTGATCGCGACGCTGCCGGCCCGGATCGGCCGAAGCTTCGCCGCTCACGGCCTTCTGATCCTCCAGCCGCCGCTCGCGCTCCCGGGATTTGATGTCCACATGGCCTGGCACGCCCGAACTCACAACGATCCGGCGCATCGCTGGTTCCGGGACCAAGCGCTGCAGGTCGCTCATCAGCTCTGAACAGGCGTGTCAGAGAATTCATCAATATCTGATTTCTACCGATTTCAGTCCCAATACCAAGATTCGATCACTATCGTTCCGCGTGGTGGCCGGGCGACCGGCATGTGCGACGGTTGGCGCCACTGACCTTCGTCGGGCCGGACCGTGGCTACTCGTGCGACAATGCAGGAGGGCAGTGATGGCAATCTCATCGATTCCACTCGACAGATTTGAGACCGCTCCCGATTCCGACGACAGCGCTGTGACGGCATTCGAGGCGGCCGTCAGCAGGGTCCAGATGGCGAGGGGGGAGCTCGAACAGCAGCGAGCGGCGTTTCGCACGAGCCCCCGTGATTCGGAGGATCGCGCCGATTTGCAGCGGGTCCGTGGCACTCTCAGCCAAGCCGAGCGCGATATGCGGACCGAGCTGGCCAACGTGCTTTCGGAAGGCGGGATGGTCGAGGCGAAGGAACTTGTTGCCAGCCATCCGGAAGCTGGGCTCACGGAGCCGGATATCTTCTTGAGCGCGTTTACCGTGGCGGAGGAGCAACATTTGGGGAGTACGAGGATGCAGCGGAAGCAGATGGAGAAGTTAGTAGATCCTCGTGAAAACGAGAAGTTAGTAGATCCTCGTGAAAACGAATGGGTTACCATAGACCCAAATCCAGTTGGGCGGACGGGCAGAAGATGATCACCTGCCGGGGCATCTGATAGGGGAAATGGTCACAGTAGCTTGCCGCGAGACGCACGAAAGTCCCCCGCTGCGCTTGCCGCGGTGGGGGAGATTTTTCGTCTCCTTCACATTGAGTCGCGCTCGGACAGGTTGGGTATGTCCGAGAGATCGGGCCGGGATTGGAGCAATGTGTATGGAAGGCGGTGCCGGATCGGAAATGAGGGCCTACGTCCGGAATGTCCCTTGACTTGAAGTGCTCCAACTTTTGCAGTCCTTGGTGCCGTGACGAGAGACAGGTGGACCTGAGGATCGGGGCGGCGAAGCGTTCGGGACTCTCCGCCCA
Organism: Inquilinus sp. OTU3971; assembly: GCF_038440215.1. NCBI lineage: Bacteria > Pseudomonadati > Pseudomonadota > Alphaproteobacteria > Rhodospirillales > Rhodospirillaceae > Inquilinus > Inquilinus sp. OTU3971. Next base: position 152,259 of record NZ_JASATH010000001.1, read on the forward strand.
TACGATTCGCGACAATGAGCGGATTGGGCCGCTTCTCTATGCGGGCCGGGATCCATCGGGCCGACGCAGCCACGACGCCTCGATCCCCGCATGGATGGGGTCCCTGGAGTGCCTCAAGGCCGCCCGCATGCCGATCCAGGAGATGCTGGACTATGCGGCTGTGTGGGAGCAGGGCGTCGGCACGGAGGCGGCGCGCGACGTGCCTTGCTGGAACGGCACCGCGAGCGCGTCCGGGCGCGCATCGTCGAGCTGCAAGCTTGTCTTCTCGTCCTTGACGCCAAGATCGGCGGCTATGCCGACATGGAGAAGAGGATCAAGGGCTATGACGCGACCCGCCCCAAACGCTGGAGAATGCCGGCCGGAACGCGGCAGGCAGGCATAGACGGTGAAGCGGGTCACAATGTCGTGGCGGCACTCGCCGACATCGCCCCCGACTTCGCCACCTATCTCTTCGAGTTCCCGTTCGGCGACATCTACTCCCGGGCAGGCCTGGATTTGCGCTCGCGAGAGATTGCCACGATCGCGGCGCTCATCGCGATGGGCAATGCCGCCCCGCAACTGCGGGTGCATATCGAGGCGGGGCTGAATGTCGGCCTCTCGCGCGAGGAATTCATCGAGGTCATCATGCAGATGGCCGTCTCCGCTGGGTTTTCCGCTGCGCTCAACGGCCTGTTCGCGGTGAAGGAGGTCTTCGCGCAGCGTGCTTCGCCGACACGGGATGCTCCGGCATGAGTCCAGCTTGCGCCGAGCACCCCTCGGCCGGAATCCTGCCCGGCCGACCGTGTCGCCGACGTGGGCGAGGCCGACGCGCCGATGGGGCAAGCCGTGGAACGGTTTCGCGTCGCCGTGCGCACGGACTTCGATGCAGCAGGCGGCCTTGATGTCGGCGATGATGCGCCGGCCGGATCTCGCGCATCGCGCCTGATCAACGCCGCGGGACCTTCGCGGAGGGCCTGTCCGCCATCGGCCTTACGATCGTCTGCCCGAACGGCAGCCCGCCGTCGCCGACGCCATCGTCGAGGGAAACGAACGCCGTTGACGAGATCCACTGCGGCGAGGCGCGCTCGAATGGGCAGCGCCTCGATAGGCGCCGTCAGCGGTGGTGCGGGAGCGGTCGGTTGCCGTTCGGGTCAGCCGTTGCGGCTGAAGGTCCTGCAACCCCAGGGGCTGCCATTTCGGAGGACTCTGGAAGCGGCAGCGCCAGTGCTCGTCGAACGAGCGTTGCGCAGAAGTCGAGAGCCAAGTGTACGCGTCTCGGCCGGCCCGGGCCGCGGGGAGAGAGGAGGGAGACATCCGGAGCGGCGGTTTCGAGTTCAGGGAGCAACCGCACGAGGCGGCCGCTCGCAAGAAACGGTCTCGCCACGAAGCAGACCGACTGCGCGACGCCCAGGCCTGAGGCCGCCCATTCGAGGCGAGCCTACGCATCGTTGACGGCCGCGATTCCAGTATACGCCATCGTCGATTTTCTTTGGTCTATTTCGAACTCCCACTCGAGCGTCCGTTCGGCATTCGGGAGGAGGAAGTCGACCAGCCGGTGCTTTGGCAGGTCTTGGGACGCGTTCAGAGGCGGGGCGGTCCGAAGGTAGTCCGGAGCTGCGACGAGAACTCTGCGGGGAGCGCCGAGCCGGCGAAGCAAATGATCCTGGTCTTCGAGGCCGCCGATCCGGACTGCAAAGTCCACGCGCTCGCGGACGAAGTCCACTCGCGCATCGGACAGGATCAGCTCGAGCCGGATCCCGGGATGCAGTTGAGCGAACTCAATAAGGCCAGGCACCAGGATGCATCGGCCGATCGCAGCGTTGGAGCTGATGCGCACCGATCCGGCTTCGGCCTCTCCCGCGTGACCGAGGTCCAACTCGAGTTGCTCGATGCGTCTCAGCACGTCCAGGCAGGCATCGTAGTATCGTTGCCCGGCATCCGTCAGCCCGACGGCCCTTGTGGTTCGGTTCAACAATCGCGCCCCGTAGAGGCGCTCGAGCTTCGCGATCCGCTCGGTCGCCGCCGCTGCCGAAATTCCAACGCTCTGGGCGGCCCTGGCGAACCATCCGGTCTGCACGATCCGGGCGAAGAGTGTCATTGCGGCGATCTGATCCATGGTGTTCGGCTTTGCCGAAGAGAGAATTAAGATAATTCAGGATATCGAAATTAAGGGCGGCTTCATATGTTGCAGTCGTTCGCCTGAGCGAAGGCCGGCGATCGCCGCATCAAGCGCCTTGGGGAGGAGTATTCGACCATGGATAATATTGACACGGAGCGAGTCATATTCCGTGCCGGCAGCCGGAGGGCGATCGCTTGTGCATTCCTGGGCCTCCTGGCAGGAGTGAGCACGGTGGCGGCGCCGGCTTTTGCGCAATCGCCTCCAGCCCTTGCAGATGACTGGGCTCGGCGCTCGGCTCAGATTCACTGGCCCGCCGGCCACACGCCTGAGGACGCAGATCTGTTTGCGCACAACGAGCTCCATATCGGGACGTCGTGTTCGACCGTCTGGCGGCACATCGTCGAGGCGCCGAAGTGGCCGAACTGGTATCCCAACGCCCAGGAGGTCCGCATCCTCGGCAACCTAGGCGAGGCACTTCGAGGCGACAGCCAGTTCTCGTGGAAGACGTTCGGGCTCGATGTCGTCAGCCAAATCCACGAGTTCGCCCCTGAG